>NZ_JAUBSF010000121.1:0-15852 GCF_036704615.1 Microcoleus sp. K4-B3 | reverse complement strand
GTTATTGCTTCTTTGACGGGATGGGAATTTATTTTAGAGGCTATATCTGTAGCAGAACTTTAGGAATTTGGTATTAGGGTCAGCGTTGAGAGGAATGCGGGTCAAAGAGGGGGGTTCAACACCCCCTTCTTTGACAATTTCTTTTGTAATGTTCGTAGGAATTCTCTAAACACATCGCTTTGGGTTCGAGATGTTAACTCGCAATACTTGACCAGAACCTCTTTTTCTTCTGGAGTAAGCCTAAACGTTGTTGTTTCTGTTTGTTTCACGATTGTATTTACATTAAATATGCAGTACAATTGTCTCATGAAACTAGCCTACCAGTTCAAACTACTGCCAACGTCCGACCAAAGACGCCGTATGAGCAAATGGCGCGATATGCTACGGCATCAATACAATTTTTTGTTGGCAGACAGATTTGATTGGTTTGAAATGAACAGGTGTTCAGTTAATGCCTGTCCACTGGTATGCAGTATTGCATCCCCAAGGGAACAGCCTGAGTATTACGGACAGAAACGCTCACTTGTGTCTCTCAAGGCAGAAAGAGAATGGTACAAAGATATCCATGCCGATGTCTTGCAGGACATGGTGAAGCGAGTAGACCTGGCATTTGCTCGGTTTATCAAAGGTGATATCAATGGTAAGCGGAGCGGGAAGCCTCGATTTAAAGGCAAAAACCGCTATCGCACATTCGCTTATCAGCGAGTGAAGTCTGACTGCATCCAAGGGAATCGAATTGAACTTCCCAAGCTAGGAAAAATCAAATTCATTCAACATCGCCCTATTCCTGACAGTTTTGTCATTAAGAGAGCATTGGTTACTCTCAAAGCAGATGGTTGGTATGCGACACTGACTCTAGAAGATGCATCAGTCCCTGACACTCCTACTATTGACATTGAACCGACTGAAACTAACAGTATTGGCGTTGATGCGGGATTGGAATATTTTGTCGCCTGCTCAGACGGCACGATGGTAGAACCTCCTAAATTCTATCGGCAAGCCGAAGAGAAATTAGCCAAACTGCAAACCAAAAGAGAGCTAAGAAAAAAAGGTTCTACTGCACGTCGCAAACTTGGGTCACGCATTGCAAAGTTACATCAACAGGTAGCTAGACAACGCAAACAATGGCATTTTGAGCTTGCAGGTGAGTTGGTCAACAAGGCTGAGGTTATCTTTGTAGAAGACCTTAAAGTTTCCAATATGGCAAAACGCAACAAACCCAAGCAAGATGAATCGGGTAAGTTTTTGCCTAATGGTCAATCCGCAAAGTCCGGGTTGAACAAGAGTTTTGCTGATGCGGGGATAGCTGGGTTCTTGAACGAAATTCTTCCGTACAAGGCCCAAAGAGCTGGGCGGTTGGTCGTGAAAGTTAATCCTGCTGGAACATCTCAACATTGTGCAATGTGCCTCAACAGAGTTTCAAAGGAGTTAAGTGATAGGTGGCATGAATGTTCTTGTGGTGCATCCATGCCTCGTGACCTGAACTCTGGAATTCTAATAAAGAAAGTGGGGTTGGGCGTTCGCCTCACTATAAAACGCGAATCCGGGAATTCTCGGAGGAGAAGCCCACACTCTAATCTTTGATTGAGTGTGGGAGTACGTCACCCTAACTCGCGAAGGCGTTTTTCGAGAAAACGACGCTCTGGTTCCTGTTTCACGATCGCCAGCGCCTTTTGGTAGGATTCTCTGGCATCAGCCGTTCTGCCCAGCCGCCGACACAAATCGGCTCGCGCGGAGTGTGCCAGATGGTAGTCTGTCAAATCGCCGCGCGCTAATATTTGGTCGATCGATTGCAGTCCCGCTAAGGGGCCATCACGCATTGCCACTGCTACCGCCCGATTTAAGGCAACAACGGGCGACGGCTCTAATTGCACGAGCAGGTCGTATAAGCCCACAATCTGCGCCCAGTCCGTTGCAGCAGCACTCTGGGCCTCTGAATGCACCGCTGAGATCGCAGCCTGAAGTGTGTACGAACCAAACCGTCCTGATGATAGCGATTGCTGCACCAGTAACCTGCCTTCAGAAATTTGTGCTTGATTCCAGAGCGATCGATCTTGGTCTTCTAGAAGGATAAGGTCGCCTGTGGAGGAAGTGCGGGCGGTGCGCCGCGATTCTTGCAGCAGCATCAGCGCCAGGAGTCCAATCACTTCGGAGTCTGGCAACAGTTCCATTACCAGCCGTCCCAAACGGATCGCTTCGTCAGCGAGATCTGCCCGCGTCAGCGATCTGCCAGATGAGGCCGCGTACCCTTCGTTAAACACCAGGTAGATCGTTTGAAGCACGGTGTCCAATCGATCGGGCAAATCGGTTTTCGACGGCACTTGATAAGGAATGCGTGCGTCGCGGATCTTCGCCTTGGCCCGCACGATCCGCTGCGCCAAGGTGGGCGGAGCAATCAGGAAGGCGCTGGCAATTTCCTCGGTACTGAGTCCGCAGACTTCCCGCAGCGTCAACGCCACCTGAGCTTCTGGCGACAGGGCCGGATGACAGCAAGTGAAAATCAAGCGCAGGCGATCGTCCTCAACGTCCTCGTCATCCTCGATTGTGGTGTCACTCGGATCGAGTTGTTGAGCGAGTTCTGCCAAGTGCGTATCAAAGCGGGCGCGACGGCGGATGGTGTCGATCGCTTTAAAGCGACCCACTGAAACAAGCCACGATCGCGGGTTAGCGGGAATGCCGTCACGGGGCCATTGCGCTACAGCCACAGCGAAGGCTTCGTGCATCGCCTCTTGGGCGCGATCGAAGTCACCGAGCAAGCGGATCAGGGTGGCTAAAACGCGACGCGACTCGGATCGGTACACAGCTTCCACCTGCTGACGGATTTGATTGGCTGCTGTCTCATTCATAAAGCGTTCACAAAACAAAAATATATTATCGGCCGTGCCGCAGAGTACGATGCTCCCATTGCGCCCGTGCAATCCGCCAATCGACCTCGCTCCAACCGCGATCGGACATCCATGATGACCCTGGGCGGGTAGCAACCACCTCTGCTCCTATCCACTGGGCCAACCGAGCGATCCGGGTATTTGCACTCACGGTAGACCCGGAGATCGCCTTCAGATCGAGTTCCGCGAACCCAAAGTCGAGCAGCGCACGCCCCACCTCGATCGCGTAGGCATATCGCCCCCAATAGGCTGGTGCCAGTTCGAGACCAAATTCCATCTCGCCAGTTTCGCACAACTCTCCCCGCAGTCCACAGCAACCGACAAGCGCGTAAGGTTCATGTCGTTGTACGATCGCCAGTTGGTAATTGAGTCGAGGGCTAGCGATTGCCCATGCCTGAAACATCTCGAATAGACGTGCGGCACGGTCGGGACTAGAGCGATCGGGTTCGTAAAATGTCTGGTGGCGCGGATCGGCTTGATAGTCCAAGAATGGCGAGCGATCGGAATCTACAAAGTCACGCAGCATAAATCTTTTGGTTACAATTTTTATCATGATTTACAACTTTAATTTTGGGCCATTAAACAAACATCATATTCTGCCAAATCTTAATATTTTTGTCGCTGCTGCCGCTAGCAAAAAACTCTCCTTCCGGGCTAAAATTCACAGAATAGACCGAGTTAGTATGACCAGCTATATTACAAACTTCTTGACCGTCTTTCACTCGCCAAATCTTTATTGTTTGATGGCTGCTGCTAGCCATAATCTCGCCATCGGGACTAAAAGCAATAGAATCAACATACCAAGAATGTCCTGCGATCGTTAAAACTTCTTGCCAATCTTTGACCCACCAAATTTTAATAGTATTATCGTGGCTGCCGCTAGCCAAAAACTCTCCATTGGGACTAAAAGCTATGCAGCGAACGGAGTCTGTATGGCCTGTAAGTGTGCGAAGTAGCTTCCCATCTTTGACTCGCCAAATCTTGATTGTTCTGTCCCAACTGCAACTAGCAAGAGTTTCGCCATCAGGGCTAAAAGCAACAAAATAAACTAAATTAATGTGACCCGCAAGTGTGCAAACTTCCTGCCCGTCTTTGACTCGCCAAATTTTGATTGTTCTGTCCCAACTGCTGCTAGCAATCAGAGTGCCATCGGGACTGAAAGCTGCGCCGTAAACTGAGTTGCTGTGGCCGGTCATAGTGCGGATTTCTTGTCCATCTTTCATCCGCCAAAGTTTGACAGTTTTGTCGTGGCTGCTGCTGGCTAGCATCAGTCCGTCGGGGCTGAAAGCTACTGTATAAACTGAGTTAGTATGACCTGTAAGAGTCACTATTTCTTGCCCGTCTTCTACTCCCCACAGCTTGATTGTCTTGTCATCGCTGCCGCTGGCGACAACTTCTCCGTTGGGGCTAAAAGCAACAGAGTAAATTAAGTTTTTGTGACCTGTTAGGGTGTGAAGACATTGCCAGTTATAAGTTTGCTGTTGGGGCGGGGCGGGAGTTTTTCCTGGTTTAACTAACTTGGAATTTGTTTGAGGAATTGCTAGATCGATCGCAACTTGGGGATTAATTTCTTTTAATACTTCAACAGCCGTTTGATAGCGGCGGTTGGTAGCATTATCAATCATTTTGTCTAAAATTTTACCCAGTTGTTCACTCACCGGGTTGTTAGCCAAATACTGGCGCCATATCCAGACATCTTCACCAGGATCGAACAGGTCAAAAGGGGAAACTTGAGTTAGCAAATACAAACAAGTTACGCCTAAACTGTACAAATCGCTGGTAAAAAATGCTTTGCCTCTAGCTTGTTCGGGGGCGATGTATTCGGGGCTGCCGATGCTGGTTCCTGTTTTGAGTAAGGCTGTACCTGTGGCAATTTTGGCCGCGCCAAAGTCTACTAAAACTAATTGTTTGTCGGCGCTGCGGATGATGTTTCCGGGTTTGATGTCTCGGTGAATAACGTTGTGGGAATGGATGAAGTGAAGAACGGGTAATAAGCTATTGAGTAAGTCTTGAATTTGATTTTCTGTAAATGTGCCTTCTGTTTCTACAATTTGTGCTAAATTTTGTCCGTCGATAAATTCTTGGACTACATATTGTCGGCTGTCTTGGATGGAATAGGCTAATAGTTCGGGAATTTGAGGGTGTTTTCCCAATTCGTCTAATCGCATTGCTTCTTGTTCAAAAAGTTCGGCTGCTTTTTTGCTGTTGCGATTGCTTGCTGATGGGATGAGTTGGGTTTCTGGGGGTAAAAATTGTTTGATGACGCAGCGGGGTTTTGAGGGTTTGTCTTCGTCAACGGCGAGGAATGTTCTACCAAAACCGCCTTGTCCGATCGCCTTTATAGCCCGGTAGCGATCGCGCAGCAGCAGTTTGGAACGGCAATTTCGGCAAATTTTGGCTGCGGGAGGGTTTTGCGGCTTGGAACAGTTGGGGTTTAGGCAGTAACTCATTCGATTTTAGATTTTAGATTTTAGATTTTAGATTTGGGATTTGGGAGTACGGATTTTAGATTTTATGTTTTTGAATATTTGCACTAGGCCGTAAATATTATACCTCTTGCCCGACTCTATAAAATTTATAGGACTTATTCTCAGAGGGGTTTTACGCGCTACTTATAGGGGTAAGGTGCGCCGAGGCGCACCCTACATATAGAGGTTTTGCTAGTCCTGAATTAACTATTTTAGAAATTCCACATAACGGGGTTATCGTCTAAATTATCGGTGACGGTGCGCCCGATCGCGTCAATCTCTTTTAATTCCTCTTCACTCAATTTTACCTCAGCAGCTTTAGCATTTTCGGCTGCTTGTTCCCCGTCGCGCGCGCCGACAATTGCATTTGTTTGCGGCTGGGAAATCAACCAAGCTAAAGCTAAATTTCCTAAGCTTGTCTGGTGGCGATCGGCAATTGGTCTGAGTTGATTTAATGCTGTTTGCACTCGGTCGTAATTTTCTTTGATGAACAGCTTATTTTTGGTGCGGTGGTCGCCTTCTTCAAACTTGTGTTCTGGCCCAAATTTACCTGTCAATATTCCTTGAGCTAGAGATGAATAGGCAATGATTGAGATATGATTGTCCACACAATAGGACATAGCATCTTTTTCTACCCAGCGCCAAAACAGAGAATAGGGCGGTTGCAGGCTGTCGATGCGTCCGTATTGGGCCGCTTCTTCTATTTGGGCGCGGGAGAAGTTGGAAACGCCGATCGCCCGAATTTTTCCCTGTTCTTTTAACTTGTTCAGGGCGTCCATTGTTTCTGCAATTGGCACTAACTCGGAATTCCAAGTGCCAGCGGGCCAGTGGATTTGGTAAAGGTCGATATAATCGGTGTTGAGGTTTTTTAGCGATCGATCGCAGGCTTCAATTAACAAATCTGGTTTCAGGTGGTTGGCGAAAACTTTGCTAGCATAAACTACTTGCGATCGCACATCTGAAAGTGCTTGACCGATAATTTGTTCCGAATGCCCTTCTCCGTAAACCTCAGCCGTATCAAAGGTGGTAATACCGGCCTCAAAAGCGGCGCGCATTGCTTTGACAGTTTCAGCATCCTCAATTCCCACCCACATCCGCTTCCCAGCTTGCCAAGTCCCCATAATTATCGGGGTAATCTGAATTAGTGATGTCCCCAATTGTCGCTTTTGCATACCCTAAGTCCTCATTTATATTTTTAGGATTCACCCTCAAGCTATCTAATTTTAACAGAAAAAAGTTGCTGTACTTGCTTGATAGTACCGATTTTGTTACTATTGTTAAAACAAGACTAAATTCCTATGAAGTCAACTACTCGCGCACTGAAAGAATGGAATGTAGCAGTTAATGCTTTGGAATTAGGCCAAACGATTATGCTCTTGCGAAAAGGGGGCATCAGCGAGCAAGCCGGACAGTTTAATGTTGCTGACAAACAGGTTTTGCTGTATCCAACTTTTGAACACCAACAGCCTGATTTATTAAAACCGGAGTTTGCAGATCGAGTAAAAACTGTCGAATCTGGCTGGCATCCTGAAGTTATTAAAATTGGCAATTGGGCGGAGATTACCGATGTTTTTTTGGTAGCTTGGGAACCAGCCATTACTGCGCTGTTTCCTTACCATATTTGGAATGAAAAATTTGTCAGCGACCGCCTGAAATGGAAACAAAATCAGCCAATTTATATTTTATTGCTGCGGGTTTATCGCCTTCCAGAAATCCGGGAAATTCCGTACATTCCTGAATACGGGGGTTGCCGTTCTTGGATCGATTTGGCAGATCCAATTTCGCTGGAGGGAACCAAAGCTGTTTTGAGCGATCGAGAGTACATTGAACGCTCAAATCAAATCCGCAATCTGATAGCGAATCCTGCGAATGATTCTGGTTCGCAGAGAGAGACAAAACTGACAGATGGCAGTCAGGATTTTAGTCCTGATTAAGAGTTTTTAATGTACTTTTCGAGAGGCGGGCTTCTACCAAACCCAGCCCAAAATCCGCAGCTAATGCCATCAAAGCTGCCGGAATTGCCCCAGCCAAAAGTAACTGATTGTTGACTGTAGCAACGCCACGAAAAATAAACACCCCCAAGCCACCCGCGCCAATGGCAGCGGCAATTGTAGCGAGTCCGATCGCAATTACTGTGGCAACTCGCACGCCCGCCAGAATCACGCCCAGTGCCAGGGGAATTTCCACTTGCCATAACAGTTGCATATCCGTCATCCCCATGCCCCTTCCGGCTTCCGTAATCGCTGGATCGACGCCGACAATACCAGTATAAGTATTGCGGATAATTGGCAGTAAAGAATACAGAGTGAGGGCGATAATTGCCGTGCGATCGCCTATTCCACCCAATACAGGCACCGGGATTAGCAAGCCAAACAAAGCTAAACTGGGAATTGTTTGCATAATATTAGCAAATCCCAAAATAGGCTTTTTCAATTTTGGTTTTCTCGTGGCTAAAATTCCTAGGGGCATCCCCACAATAATAGCGATCAAAATTGCAACAGTTACTAAATATAAATGTTCAATAGCGCGCTGAATGATCTCAGCGCCATAGCGGTTGATAAAAATTATCATCGGGGAATTGGTTAGTGTTGATTGCTGTCAACCTTATAAATCATTTTCTATTTCAGGACTTGGTTCACCAGGATAGAAGCGAGAGTCCAGAATTTCCTCTAAGCTGTAAAGGCAATTTTGAGGAAATGTTTTGAGAGGTAAATCGGTTTCTCCTACTGCCAAATCTCTACCATTTTGATAAGCTTCTTGGAAAGCTTCTTGCAAGTAAGGTTTCAGACTTGGGTTCTCCTGTATCAGTCTCTGAGTGTCCCGCCGCTGCACTCGAATTGTAGACAGCCAGCTACGACTGCGCTGCTGGGGCTGATATTGCCACTTCAGCAAATGTCCCAGCAAAATGCTCAAACGATTTCTAAGTTCTTGACGTTCCTGTTTGCCCAAAGATTCAATCTCCTCAATTAAATTTGGCAAATCAAGTTGGCTCCACTGACACTTGCGAAGTAACTTGGCTTGTTCTTGCGTCCAAGCATAGAAGTCTGTCTCGTAAAGACTGTGCATCGTTTGATTATCAGCTTAGTTACTAAAACTATATTATCAAATTATTGCTACATCATTCAAATTTAGCTACTTGCAAACATTCAAGAAATGCCCCAGCCTCTGGATGCTGAGATTTGAGAAAATCATCAGGTGTTGCCAATTCAATCAACCGTCCATCTTGCATCAAACCAATTCTAGAAGCTAACAAAAAAGCTTCTTGAATGCCGTGAGTCACAAAAATCACAGTTTTGCCCAGTTGCTGCTGCAATTGACCGAATTCCCGCTGCAATTCCAGACGAGTAATCGGGTCTAAAGCACCAAACGGTTCGTCCATTAATAGTATCGGAGGGTCAGCGGCCAGTGCTCTGGCGACGCCCACCCGCTGCCGCTGTCCGCCGGATAACTGATGGGGATAGCGTTTGGCGAAGTGCTGGGGGTCGAGGTTGACTAATTCTAAGAGTTTGCGGACGCGAGATTGAATGCGATCGCCCTCCCAACCTTCTAATTTTGGCACTAAACCGACGTTTTGTTCGACGGTAAAATGGGGAAACAAACCGATTTCTTGAATCACATAGCCAATTTTTCGGCGCAGTTGAATTGGGTTCCACTGAGTTGTGGGTTTTCCCATGACAAGAACTTCGCCGCTGCTTGGCGTCAGTAAATTGTTAATCAATTTCATGGTGGTAGTTTTGCCACTGCCGCTGCGTCCCAGCAATACTAAAACTTCTCCTTGCAGCACTTTAAAATTGAGTTTGTCTACTAAATGCCTGCGGTTGAGGCGATATGTAACGTCGAGACATTCGACAGCAACTTCATTATTGAGAGGCATGATTAGTTTCGGTGATTTTGGTTTTAATAAATCGTCAATTGGCTAGCGTCGCGGGACAATCCAAAATCTAAAATCTAAAATCTAAAATCTAAAATTGTCTTGGTTTTGCCATTCTAGCAACAATGCTCGACATTGGAGGCAAGTTAATTTTTTAAGCAAGTCGCGAATTCCGTCTGGGGTGGCAGGATATGCAGCACCGATAAGTTCGGGGTTTACTGTTGCTGTCGGGTGCAATTCTGCAACAAAACCGTAGAGTTTTTGATTGGAGAAGGAACTGTTTATTGCCCAGCCAATGGTGTTGATCGGTTCGATGCGGGCGATCGCACTTTCTGTCACGCCTAGTTCCCTCTGAATTATAGGTGGAACAGCCTCTGCTGGCGTGGCTTCGGCTGGTACGCGACCGCCGGGAAAATCCAGGGTTGCGGATGCCACGCCGGGGCGATACATCGGTGAGGGAAACACAAATTTTTCAGCTTGAATTGTCAAGATTACAACTGAATCTGCTCTTTCTACTCGCCAATATTCTATTGTTTTTCCTTCGGTTGTTTCGAGATGTTCGGCGATTAGTTTTACCCAATGAGACTTGATTTCTACAAAGCGATCTAGAGTTTTCCACTGGGATTTGGCAGTTGGGTTCATGTGGGAATTTTTGAAATAAATCAGATGTTGTTTGCTATGGTAGTCGATTGTTGCCGAACCCAACAATAAAAGATCGACCTTTTCAGCTTTGAGCCAGTTTTTTCCTCTCGATTGTAAATTTTTGCTACAACCTTACACATTCGCCTAGATAATTCCGTAACATAGACTACATAATCAAAGTTTCTCTGCGCCTTCGCTCTGCGTTGTTTCAACCGCGCCCTGGTGCAGACTCTTACCTAGACAGGAGTAGTTATGCAACTGCAAACAGATATTCGTACTTGGCAATCCCAACCAACCCCCGGAAGCTTCGCCGGTGTCCGCGACTGGGAAAAATTTGGCTGCGCCGTACCTGCACCAAAATTGGCTCCTTCTATGTGGGTTAAATTATTCAATCCGCCAACAGCATTCAGCTTTGACGAAGCGTGGCTGTTGTGTGAATGTTCTGATGAAAAGTGGCTGGCTTGGATTCCTGATTATGGCGAAATTTTACTGAGTACACATGAATTTTGCGCTACTAAATCGTGAATTACGCAGACAAACTTTCATAAACCAGGTGTTAAAATCCATATCCCTCTGGTTCCACGGGATTTTTGGGAAACAAGCTGGTTTCTGCGTAATTATGTCGTTTGCAGTGAGGAATGCAAGTCCTCAAAGTTTGAAAAGGACTTGCATTCCTCTCTGCAAACCTCTTATATGATGTCGTTCCAGCGGACATAATATAAGTCCTAATAGATATTAATTGAAATTTCGCTAACAAAAAGAGCAATAGGTTTTCTATTGCTCTTTTTGTTCAAAAATACTCTCTAGTTTTTGTCTTCAGACACTGGAAGTTATATCAAGTTGGGTCGATTGACCACAATATCGTCGCGGTGAGGGGTTTACTGTATCGATGCTTGCATTGGAGATACTGGTGAACCCGTCCCTACAGCAATTACGGTCAATTTAGCCGCCGTGATATTGCTGGCTTATCTGCAAACTGCACGGTTATTTGCGTTTCTAACAATCGTGCCTACTCTGCCATTAATCTGAACCGGGTTCTTGGTGCTGGCTCGAATCAAGCGGGGCTGTTTTGCCAGACATTCTCTGATTGATGCTGCCCATGCGGTGAGAGCTCCGGTGTATTCTGTACGACCCGCTGGGGCGCGAAACTGATCGGTAATTAGGTAATCCGAGGTGATGCTAGTGTCAGTAGCAACATTGGTAATAATTGGAAAGTCAAAGGCTTTGGGCAAGGTTCTGTCCTGGATTTTGCCCGGTAGCAACTGGTATTTCATCGAGCCACCCTTGTAGTCAAAACCTGCTTGAGGGCTGGTTGGAGGGCTTGTTTGAGCCAACGTAGGAATAGGCAAGCTTGCTACCAAAACGGTGCAAAAACTCCAAAATAATTTCGATTTCATCCGATTCATCTCCTCAACTTTATGACGATTAGCACTAATTTAGGTACGATCAAAAGACACTCGCTTTTATTGAGAAAGGGCCTGATGATATTGAGCTTTTGAGTTTGAGATCAACGTAGCTAATTTATTACCAAACATTCTCAAAAATGTTAAAACTGGTTTGCCTGACAAACTGTAGAAGAGTTTCAGTTGAGTTAGACATTTACACATCTGAAGTTGTTACAGCATTGGGGAGTCGGTTTTACCAGAATAATTGATTTTCGAGCGATGTCATTGGAACTTTATCAAATTTTGTCTCAGATATCAAGTTTTGCCGATCGCGTATCACGTTTTAACACTGGTTTGCGGCTCGATCGAGCTTTGACTGTTGCGGGCTATACCAAAGCGAGAAAGATGCTAGAGTGCATGGATGACCGTTTGAGTATTTTCAGGCGACAATAGACAGAGAAGGGGCTTGAAAATAGGTGATTTTAGTGGAAGATAGTAATTTTATCGACGTATCGGACATTATGGGTGTTCCCGCGGCTCCGGCGGGTTACAAATCTGGCTTTGTGGGTATAGTCGGACGCCCAAATGTCGGCAAATCAACGCTGATGAATCAGTTGGTGGGGCAGAAAATTGCGATTACTTCGCCGGTGTCTCAGACGACTCGCAACAGGCTGCGGGGCATCCTAACCACACCTGAAGCACAAATTATTTTTGTAGATACTCCCGGAATTCACAAGCCGCATCACCAATTGGGCAAGGTTTTGGTGCAGAATGCCCGCACAGCGATTCAGTCGGTGGATGTGGTGCTGTTTGTGGTGGATGGTTCGGTGGAATCGGGAGGGGGCGATCGATATATTGTCGAAATTCTCAGCAATTGCAAAGTTCCGGTGATTTTGGGGATGAATAAGTTGGACGAACAACCGGAGGATTCCGTGTTGATCGATCGAACTTACGAGCAAATTGTCAATCCTGAGTGGCCTGTAGTGAAATTTTCGGCTCTGTCGGGCGAGGGTGTCGAGCCGCTGCAAAAATTGTTAATCGAACATTTGGAGGTTGGGCCTTATTATTATCCGCCAGATTTGGTGACTGACCAGCCGGAACGGTTTATTATGGGCGAATTGATTCGGGAACAGATTTTGCTGCTGACGCGGGAAGAAGTGCCGCATTCCGTAGCAATTGCGATCGACATTGTTCAAGAAGAAGCAAAAATTACCCGCATTCTGGCGACAATTCACGTCGAACGGGATTCCCAAAAAGGCATTTTAATCGGTAAAAGCGGCAGTATGCTCAAGTCGATCGGCAGTGCGGCCCGCGAACAGATTCAAAAGTTAATTGAAGGCAAAGTGTATTTGGAATTATTTGTCAAGGTGCAGCCGAAATGGCGGCAGTCTCGCACTCGTTTGGCGGAATTGGGCTATCGCGTGGAAGAGTAAAACTTTGGCAGTTGGCAGGTGGGGTTCTTCCGTTCTATGAATCAAGAATCGAGCACGACTTTCGCTCTGAGAGAGTTTCATCGGGGCCGGAGAGTCGATACAAACCCCCGCTTAACAACTAGAACGCCTTTCCAACAACACTACAGTAAACTGAGAGCAGCCCCATTCGCCCCAGTTGACCTATGCCGCGTTGGTTCAATACTGCCGGCCCTTGCCGCGATGACATCCACTATATGTTACCGGCAACCCGTCGCCTCCCGAATTTAGAGCGACTCATTGCCCAGGAGAACTATTTTGTGATCCATGCACCCCGGCAAGTGGGGAAAACCACCGCTATGCTGGCGTTAGCCAAACAACTCACCAACAGCGGACAATATACAGCGGTGATGCTGTCGGTAGAAGTGGGGGCACCCTTCAGTCAAGACATTGCTGGTGCAGAAGAGGCTATTTTGGGGGCTTGGCGAGATAACATTTCCGTCCGTCTCCCACTCGAACTGCAACCGCCTGACTGGACAGCGATGCAATCGGGACAGAAAATTCGGGCTGCTTTACAAGCTTGGACACAAGTGTCATCTCGTCCTTTGGTCATTTTTATCGACGAAATTGACGCATTGCAAGACCAAGCCTTGATTTCTATCCTGCGACAACTGCGCGATGGTTATCCCAATCGCCCGAAAGCGTTTCCTCAGTCTATTGGCTTAATTGGTTTGCGGGATGTTCGCGATTACAAAGTGGCTGCGGGGGGAAGCGATCGACTCAATACATCCAGTCCGTTTAATATTAAAGTGCGATCGATTACTCTCAGAGATTTTAATGCCTCAGAAGTCGCGGAACTCTACGCGCAACATACCCAAGATACCGGACAAGTTTTTACACCTGAAGCCGTAGCCTTAGCTTTTGAACTGACTCAGGGACAACCTTGGTTAGTGAATGCTTTAGCTAAGGAAATTGTAGAAGAATTAGTAACAGATGAATCTATAGAAATTACACCAGAACATATTTTATCAGCTAAAGAAATTTTAATAAAACGGCAAGATACGCATTTGGATAGCTTGGCAGAACGACTCAGAGAAAACCGAGTCAAAGCCATTATCGAGCCGATGTTGGCGGGTTTGGAACTGGGCAATATCCCCAATGATGATATTCAGTTTTTAATCGATTTGGGTTTGTGTAAGATGGATGTTCAGGGTGGATTGACGATCGCTAACCCAATTTATCGAGAAGTTTTGCCCCGCGTCCTCACCGTAACGCCAATGGCTTCTCTGCCCCAAATTGCACCGAGTTGGTTGACTCATGAAGGCAAATTAGACACGCAAGCGTTACTCAAAACTTTTTTGGAATTTTGGCTACAACATGGCGAACCGTTACTCAAAAGTGCATCTTATCCCGAAATTGCCCCTCATTTAGTGTTGATGGCGTTTCTGCATCGGGTGATTAATGGTGGGGGAACATTGGAGCGGGAATATGCGATCGGGCGCGACAGAATGGATTTATGTTTGCGTTATGGTGAGGTAACATTGGGAATTGAACTGAAGGTTTGGCGAACTCGGAAAGTCGATCCGTTGAGTAAAGGGTTGGAACAGTTAGATGGATATTTGGCTCGATTGGGACAAGATGAAGGGTGGTTGGTGATATTCGATCGACGCGAGAATGCGCTCGAATTAGAAGAACGACTGAATACTGAAATTCATCTGACACCAATGGGGCGAACCGTTACAGTTATTCGTGCGTGAAGAAGTTGTGATGAATGTCTCGATTTTTGCGATCGCCCCAGTGTGCGATCGGCTCTAAATGCTCTCTAATCTAAAATCTAATATAGATAGCTTTTTTCAGTGGGGTGGCTTAAGTGATTGAGTCGAATCGTGCGGCGAAGTCGATCGAGGAAAGGAGATTCTGATGGGGAGTAAGAACGGGTTGACCTACATCCTAGATCTGCGGTATTATTAGGCTATATAGAGAATTAGCTTTATGACAATAGACTTCGGCAGTATCAAAAGCTACAATTGGAATCGTGATAGAGGATTTGGATTTGTCGGTCGTACTTTTTTTAATCCTGATGGAAAAGTTTTCTGCCATATTAAAAAAATCAGGAGAAAACATCCTGAATTAGCTCAAAAACTGGACAGTGGCGAAGCTTTTGAAACAGCCAATTTCTGGTATGAAATTGAAACCACCGAAAAAGGCGAACAAGTTAGTAAGCTTTGGCTAAACGCAAACCATATCCCTCAAAGTTACACAAAGGAATTAGGTGGTTTGATCCAAAAAGTAGAGAGTATCTGGAAAAATATAGGCTCTCGAAAACCTAGTTGGCTTGACCTTGTAACGATAGAGTTGGTTGGAGTTGATGGCAGACATGAACTAAGTGTTGAGCGAGATAACTTAGAGAGTCAGCTTAGAGCGGCAGAGGAGGAGCGACGCAGGGAAGCAGAGGAGGAGCGACGCAGGGAGGCAGAGGAGGAGCGACGCAGGGAGGCAGAGGAGGAGCGACGCAGGGAGGCAGAGGAGGAGCGACGCAGGGAGGCACGTATTGAGTTGTTGCTACTACTAAAGGAGCTGCGTCCTTTAAAATTTAAATATAGTAAGGAACTCTCCGACTATATTGTAAAAAATCAACTTGGTTATAGGTATCCAAATATCTCAGGTATTGTGACAATGGAAGATGGAGGTACAAGATGGCTGTTTCCTGGGGGATTTCCTCGAGAAATTTTTACAATTATTTGTAAGGAACTCCGTTTGGCAAACCAGGGGACGAGCGCTAGAGCAATACATTTTGAATCATTTCAACATATCTATTCAAAAAATCAAGAATAATGGAAAACTCAATCAACAGTAAATAGGATTAGACAGAAATGAGTAAACCCTTTTACAAAATTAAAGGTACAAACGATTATGGTGTTCTTGAAGGGCCGGTATGGTCAAATCCGTCTTTCTACGTCCAACTTAGGCTTGTAAGCGCTGTTGGCGGAGAGATTCAGTTGAGTTACCAGTACAAATCTGTCACGACTGAAAATCTAGTTGAAGTCTCACCGGAGGAAGTTCAAAAGGCTCTATTGGGTTTTTAGTTAAGTTGTTGAAGTCCGCCTAACACTGCCAGGGTAAGAGCATCTCAATCATGCTTGACAAAAGCACTTGAGAATTTGCATCATATAGTCATTATTCATCGCAGCC
>NZ_JAUBSF010000211.1:0-1875 GCF_036704615.1 Microcoleus sp. K4-B3 | reverse complement strand
GGGTGGTATTGCGGTTGAAAAAAGTTACTCGTGATGGCGATTGGGAAATTGTCATACTGACAAGTTTACCTCAAACTGTTGCCAGTGCAACCAATGTAGCTCAGTTGTATCGAGGGCGTTGGAGTGTTGAAACTCTATTCCAAATAGTTACTAAGAATTTCGAGGGTGAAATTCAAACCTTGGGTTATCCCAAGGCTGCTTTATTTTCTTTCTGTTTGGCTCTAGTTTCTTACAATATTTTAGCTGTGGTCCGAAGAGCTCTGGGCAGTGTACATGGTGTCGGTAAAATTGAGTCGAGTCTTTCGGAATTCTACCTGGTTGATGAAATTCAAGGGACTTATCGGGGTATGACGATCGCAACTGAACCTGATAATTGGTCACACCTGAAGGCTTTGTCCCTGCCTCAATTAGCCGATTTTTTGTTGGATTTGGCTGCACGAGTGAATTTGAAGTCTTTCCTGAAGCAGCCACGCTCCCCTAAGAAGAAGAAACCACCTTTGATTGTGGACTCACGTCATCGTCATCTTTCTACAGCAAGGCTTTTAGACCAGGCTCGGCAGTCACGCCAGACAGGGCTAGCCCTTTACCGCGCACCCATTCGTCGCCGGGCCGCTGCCAGTCCGCGCACCCGGAAGTAGCGATATAATCGATCGCCTCGCCGCTGGGATAAATCAACTGCAAATTTCCATAAATTAGCTCTGGAGATTGAGCTAAATCCATCGTAAAAATCAATTTGTGCATATCTCTAATCTGTTGCGAAGTTTTGTAATTAGCAGTTCAAGGTAATCTAGTGAGTGCTGCCCCGATATTTTGTCTCTAAAACCGATTGAAATCATTGCTTCTATATGTCCGTATTCGCGGTTTAGAGATTGAATGCAGTCAAGCAATTCTGAACGACTGACTTCCTTTTTATTTAATAATTGAATTGCGTTAAATGCTGGCATTGTGCGCTCGCGGGGGTGAAACTAACAAGCCAGTTAGACCTGCAAGCACGGGAGCTAGCACTGGTACTAATTCCATCGCGCTTCTGTGTACGGCGACTAAACCTATGGCTGCAATGACCAACAGCAGAACGCCAATAGCCAAACAGTAAATAGTAAAGACAAAAGCATTTCGCATTACTCTCAAACCCTACTTTTATTTAACGTCCCACTTTGTAGGCGGGGGGATATACTCAGAAGAAATCGTCTCGCGCGGATGATAATGGTGTTTTTTTTGCATCGCTCCTTCCAAGTCTTTGATTTTTGACTTGCTTATCCCCATTTCTACTTTTAGATTGTCGATATTTTGTTGGTATTTTCGCCCCGATTCAAAAGTATTACTTTTTATTTGAAGCTCTAACTTTGCAAGCGCTAATGAGTATCTATACGTTGCTAATGCAAAAGCGGCAGTCACCCCGGCAACAAACAAACCAAACACTACCGCCAATAATTCAAAAAAGGCTTTTGACAGCGTGATCATTCTTCTATTAGCCTACTTCAATTTTCAATGTGTAGACAGCCTGTTAGCAATTGTTAAATCTAGCTTCACGGGCTTGATTGTTGGTTTAGCAGTAAATTGATTTTGTTTTCTGTACGCAAAACGCTGCTATGCACCGACCAGATATCGTTTGTTACAGTGTCGGCTTCTGGTCCCCAATATTCCCAAATGGTTACATTAACCTGATTAAACCAGTAAGGAAAAACAAAATTGAGGGTATAAGTTGTCGTAAGTTTAGGAAAAATAAACAATTGCGTTCTATTCAACCACAACTTACGGCTGCTGACTGATTCCGCTCCTTGAGAAGGCCCTACACCTACAGGGTAAGAGCATCTCAATCAAGCTTTACAAAAGGAGTTGATAACAGTCATCATATAATCATTATTCATAGAAGCC
>NZ_JAUBSF010000120.1:0-16478 GCF_036704615.1 Microcoleus sp. K4-B3 | reverse complement strand
AGTTATTGCTTCTTTGACGGGATGGGAATTTATTTTAGAGGCTATATCTGTAGCAGAACTTTAGGAATTTGGTATAAGAGCGATTGCTTCATTTCACTGCGTTGCGTTTCGCTACGCGACATGAAACGCAATGACAGATTGTAAGTAATTTGCCGGATCAGATATAAAATATTGTTTTAAACTGATATTTTGCACCATTTTGAGCAAAGCCTAACATGGTATAAAATTGGTGCTCTGGGCGGAAGTTTAAAAACGGATTTAGTATAATTTTTTTTTCAAACCTCCTCATCAACAACAACTCCCCCTTTGGTCAGCAGTTTACACAAGTTGAGAACAGCGATAATTTTTTGTTCATAAAAAGCAGTACCCCGAAGATATTCGCGGTTAGCCGAATTTAGTGCAGCCGGAATAGTCGCAAGATCTGCCACATTCAAATATATAATATCTAAGATTTCGTCAACAACTATACCAACGACCAAATCTTCAATTTCAACAACGATCGCCTTAGATAGAGATTTTGTATCCGCCGACATATTTAAAATGTTCCGAATATCCACTAGCGTCAGAATCTCGCCGCGCAAATTCATATTTCCAATAATGCGATCGGGAGTACAAGGAACCGGAGTTACTTGGTTAATCTGAGTAAATTCGCGCACTAGCTCTAGATTAATACCAAAGTATTCGCCGTTCAAAACAACCACAACCAGCGACAGATTAATTGCCGCAGAATTTTCGCGATCGCCCAAGATCCTCAAATTATCAGCTCGCTCTCGAAAAATCGCCTTTTCTTCCGGCGTAGCATTCGGACAAAAAACGTGAGGCTGGCTCAAAACTTTAGCATCTTCTGCTAACAATTTTCGATCTATTTCTAACGGCAAATTTTTGCCATCTACCTTGCCTGCAGCAGCCCAAGAGCCTGCACCGCTTGCAAAAACTGGCATTTCTGCCTCTGTTTTGTCGGGAGAATATCGAATTAAACGATCGAGATTGAGCAGCATGATAATATCGGCTTCACAGCGGGCAAATCCAGCTAAAAAACGATGCGACGCCCCTGCCTTGCCTCCCCCGTAAGATAGCTGCGGAGTTATCGCGTCTGCGGGGATATGCTTAACTTCGCTAACTTCATTGACAATGAGGGCAACTCGAAATTCTTGCCATTCTATGACGATCGCGCTATCTGTCAAACAATATCCTTGCCAGAGATATCCCAAACGGAGATTCAGATCCATAACGGGCAGAATTTCGCCCCTGAGATCGATCGCCCCGACAATAGCTTGAGGCGCTTCGGCGATGGGTGTGAACTCCGGCAGAAAGAAAATTTCCCGAACGCAGCCGACTTCTACACCGCAGAGCAAACCGTTCTGTTTAAATATAAGATACGGCTTAGTTTCCATATTTACCCTGAGACTTTATTTAGTAGGACTTGCGAAAAAAAAAACCGTTTCTACGATCGTATTGGGTTGGCAGCGAGGCATCTACAAAGAAACCTGGTTTTTAGGTTCTCCCGGCGCGTCACTTTTGTTGGCTGTACAATTTTACCAATTTTTTTTTAACATCCATCAATACTTGACTCGCTGTCATTTTTCCCTCCGGATCTATCGGAGTATCGGGCGGTAGTTTTTGTAGAATATCGCAAGATGAGTTGTACATTTTAATAGCTATATTTAGCTTACCTTCTTTATTGTATATATTCCCCATTTCTAGATAACCTGAAACAAAATACGGGCCAAGATAAATAGTTTTTCTCAAGAAAAATTTAGCTGTTTCCAAGTCGCCCTGTTCTTCAGCAATGTGAGCTTGCAAATAATAAGGAAATACTGACATAGCATCTGCTTTACTAGCGAGCTTGCAGTGTTCTATCGCCTGAGAATACTTACCTAAATTTGCATAAATTCTCGCCAATAAGTAATCCGCATCAAAAGTCTGAGATTGCAGGGATAACGCCTGTTTTGCCTTGTCAATCGCCTCAGTATAATCTTTATTCTTAAAGCATTTTTTGGCTTCTAAAATTAGCATTAAATAAGTTTTTGGCGATTTTTTTTCTACAATAGAATGTGAAAAAACCTCATCCTTACCCACCAAATCTCCCTCCACACAGGGAGTTCCCAGCGTCTTTACCAACAACCCAGTATCTGCTGTTAACAGCGACCCGATATCCGCAAGATTGCCGTTAGCAAAACTAGCTAGCAGGGTTCGCCTCGGTAGCAACTGACCGCTGTCGTCGTCAACTCCTCCTCCCTTTCCCGATTCCCCAAACGCCGATTTTGCCTTGGATGCTGATGCAATCAAAGGCTCTATTTTACCTAGTTCTTCCCCTAGGACATTCTTGGCTTGATAAACAACCGACTGCGGGAAAACTTTTGGTTGAAAATCGTCCATCACGTGATTGTGAACTTCAGCGTGACCAGTCATTAAATATCCTCCAGGTCTCAGAGTCTTGGCAAACTTTTTCAAGACCTGTGAAATATATTGATTTTCAAAATAAACAAAAACATTTCTGCACAGTATCAAATCCATGTTATTAATATCTGTGTAAATATTAGGAAAATTCTCGGTCACTAAATTTACACAGCTAAAGCTAACTACTTGGCGCAAATTCCTGTCGATTTTCCAATCCATTTTCCGCCTCTCGAAATACCGCCTTTGCAGTTCCGGGTCAATCAAGCGAAACGACCAAAGGCTATAAATTCCTCGCTGCGCTTTTTCTATTACTTCTTGATTGATATCACTACCTAAAACTAAAATATTCCATTTTTCCCAATCAGGAATTAGCTGTTTTAAAATAATAACTAAAGAATAAGGTTCTTCACCAGTTGAGCAGCCGGCACTCCAGATTCGCAGTGTTGGCTTAATTCCCAATGTCTCGTGCAATTTTATTTTGTGAGCGATCAATTCAGGGAAAATAACTTTTTCTAGCAGCGAAAACTGTCCTTTGTCCCGCATGAAATAACTTTCGTTGGTTGTCAGTAGCAAGGCGAGTTCCCGCCATTCGCTTTGACTTTCCAGACTCGGATCGGCTAACATTTGATAATACTTCTCGGGAAAGGCTATTTTTAGAGCTTTCATCCGAGTCAAAAGTTTTTGACATAAACCAGATCGATCTTGCGGGCGAATTTGTAAACCCGTGTGAGCCGCAATTAATTGAATAAATAGCTGAATTTGTGCATCATTCATATCAACCCTGCTAAATGTGTTTAGATATAATCTGCTATTATCTGGAATTGGTAATGGGGGATTGGCTAGGCATTTGAGCCGATCGCACTCACAAAAAAGATACCAACGCAAATAATATCATATCCGGTCGATCGACCCCACGATTCGGGTCGGGGCGAGTAGAGGCTTAGCTGCTGCCCCTTTTAAAGATCGGGCGTGAACCCTCCCGACAAAAATTATCGTCAATTTAGCGGGCATGATATCAAAGGCAAAAGGTAGAAAACAGAAGCCAGGAAAAAATTCGGCCGTTTGCCTTCTACCTTCTGCTTTCCAAGGCACCAATCTCCAACTTTAAGCTGGATAAATGCGCAGGCGGCGATTGGGTTCTTCCCCAAAACTGTGGGATTTCAGGTGATAGTGTTCCACAAGTTCGTGCTGCATTTTGCGGACGTTGGGAGAACGGGGCAGGAGTTCCACCGGCTGTCCCTTGGGAATGACAATTTGCTCGACTGCTAAGCGCGTTTCTTCGAGAGCTTCGAGCTCATCAGAAGAACCGCTGCGGGCGAATAAGGCGAGGTCTGCCACTTCCGGGGTGCCCGGGTCATCCATATCCAACAGGCGCCGCAAAGCTCTCGCTACGTGGGGAATAGTGCCGGCCTTAATTGTGTGCAGGGGAACTTGGCGAGTTTTGGCCAAGTGCCTCAATTTCGACTGGTTGCGAACGTTCGATCGCAAAGCCAAAACCACGTCAGCACTCTCAATATCCTTTGTCAGCAGCACCGGCAGGTTCAGCGTCGAAATCACCTGTTCGAGCTGGTGGCGAGCTATGCCGTAAGGATAAACGTGGAGGGGCAAATCTTCGCCGTTAGGGCCGACATTATGGGAATAGCGTCCGGGCTTAGGTACCGGCTCGACGGATAGGGATTCTTCGAGCAGTTGCTCAAAATACCGAGTCTCAGAAACCGGCGCGCTTTTAACAGCCAAGTTCTCGCTGGGAGCGGGCATCGGCACCATTTTGCCAGCACTCCGCCACCCAGAGATCGGTGTGACGGGCCGGATTGCCGATACAGCAGCCGGGCCGCTCGAAGCTGCCATCCCCGGAAACCGGGCGGGGGGAGCGGCCGACTCGCGCTCGATAATTACTTCTCCAGTCTCGCTGACGCTTCTGATTTGCTGGTTCGGTTCGCGTCCCCGCAGCAGAGTGTCGATCGAATCTGCAACTCGCTCGTGTATTACCCAGCGCTGGCGTTCCAGCATTTCGACGGCAATTTCAAAAGTTGGCGGTGCTTTGCGCTCCAAAACCGTCTTTTGAGAACCGCGGCGTCTTGCTTCGTCATCTCCCAGCGTCACCGCTTGGATGCCCCCAATTAAATCTGCCAGAGTCGGGTTTTTCATCAAGTTTTCGATCCGGTTCCCGTGGGCGGTACCGACCAACTGCACGCCCCTTTCGGCGATCGTCCGAGCCGCCAAAGCTTCGAGTTCCGTGCCGATTTCGTCAATCACGATCACTTCCGGCATATGGTTTTCCACTGCTTCGATCATGACTTGGTGCTGGAGTTCGGGACGGGAAACTTGCATTCTGCGAGCTCTACCGATCGCTGGGTGGGGAATATCTCCATCTCCGGCAATTTCGTTGGAGGTGTCGATGATTACCACCCGTTTTTCCAAGTCATCGGCGAGTACGCGGGCAATTTCTCGCAGGGCCGTGGTTTTGCCGACTCCGGGGCGGCCGAGCATCAAAATTGACTGACCGGTTTCCACCAAATCGCGGATTATGCCGATCGTCCCAAACACAGCGCGGCCCACCCTCAAAGTCAAGCCGATAATCTCGCCGCTGCGGTTGCGAAGGGCGCTAATTCGGTGCAGGGTTTGCTCGATACCGGCTCGATTGTCGCCGCCGAAGTGGCCGACTCGCTCGATGCAATAGTTGAGGTGTGCCTTGGAAATCGGTGTTTGGGAAAGAGGTTCGGCCAAGGATGGAAAACGAGCTTCTGGTTGGCGGCCCAAATCCATGACAATCTCAATGAGATTGTTGCGCTGCGGGTGCTGCTCTAAGG
This sequence comes from Microcoleus sp. K4-B3, assembly GCF_036704615.1. Lineage (NCBI taxonomy): Bacteria > Bacillati > Cyanobacteriota > Cyanophyceae > Oscillatoriales > Microcoleaceae > Microcoleus > Microcoleus sp. K4-B3. The sequence continues at coordinate 11,268 of NZ_JAUBSF010000120.1, read as the reverse complement.
GCTGCCGGATGTCATCTGGCACGATGTCTAATAATCTGTTGAGGTCGTCTGTAATCTGCATTCGCCTCGATGTGTTCGGTGACTTTTTCAACTTTTTAGTCATTAGTCATTAGTCATTAGTCATTAGTCATTAGTTATTAGTCATTAGTACCAATGCCCAATGCCCAATGCCCAATGCCCAATTCCCAATTCCCAATTCCCAATGCCTAAAATTCTTTGAGCTGGGAAACTAGAGAACGAGCTAAACTCACGGCCTCCGAGAGAAGTTCTGGGACTGCTTCGAGCTGAGGTAGCCGAGATGTTTGAACTCCGGCTGCTGGCCGCGCGAGTGCCACCGGAACGGCACAGGCTCGATCGGTCTGCATTGTTTCTAACTGTTCTAAAATTGGCGATAGCAAAACCCTGGCATAGCTGCCGTAAGCTATACCTGCAATTTTTGGGGCATCAGGAATTGACAAATTTTTCCCATGCTCCCCAATCAGTCCTTCGGCTCTCAGCTTGCTGACAGTGTGAGCATTAGTGCCGCCTGCAAGTTGCACGTATCCCGGCAACTGGGCAGCCAAAACTTTTTGACCGAGTTTGACCGCGGCTCTAGTAGTTCCTGTTCCGATATCTCCGCTCATTGGCCTACCGTCCGTTTGCCAAATTAGCGGACAAGGAAGGGGGGAAATTATTTGATAGAGTGTCCGCAAATAATCAATCAAACCGTCTCCATCGGGGCAACTAATTGCTATTACCTTGAGTTGAGCGACCCAGGGAGCTATGCTCGACCAAAGTCGCGCAAAATCTGCCTCTCTGCCTACTTGCGTGTGGATTTCTAGGGCGTCCGCACCGGATTGCAAAATTAAAGGTGCGATCGCGCCGGGAGCAGACACGTAAGAACGAGTATAAATTAGTTGGCTCGGACAAATCGGCAGACAGCGACCGCAGCCATAGCACTGCTGGTCTATCACCCCGGAAAAACCACTGCCAGCACTCTGAAAAACTATTGCTTCGGCTGGACATATTTTTTCGCACGGCCGCCAGCAGTCCGCCGGACAATCGGCTGGGTTGAATTCGGCTTTGCGAAAATGCGGGTCTTCCCCATCATTTAAACTCACCATCAGCAACGGCAACCCTTTGCCGCCAAACCTGCGGTTGTGAGTTCTTGCCTGTAATTCGCTGGCCACTTGTAGGGCTTCTTTCGCTGCTGCGACGGCGGCGGGATCTGCCGCGACATCGATACAGTCAGCGCCTGCTAAGGTGTAAGCCAAGGTGAGATTCCGTACCGCAGGCAGGTGTTGAAAGCTCGCCCCACAGATCAGCTTGAACCAATGGCCACTTTTTAATGAGTTTAGGGGATGATAATGTTCTGTCACCCTTATATGCTAATCCTTTGAGCTAAAAATTACGAGGTGCAAATTTCTACTTAATTTTAAAATTTAGGCTGATACTAGCTGGAAACACTACTGATAGCAGTAGCTCTGGTGCTGTTGGCCCTATATGTAGAGTTCTGACGCAACTATTTTTGAGAAATCTAATTTTTTTGAGAATGACTGAGGATGACGCGATTTTCAACTTTGGCGATCGCCTTGAGTTACAGACAGACTCTCTACCATATCATATTCGGGTAGATTTGGCAAGGGAAAAGTAGACTAGAGATTTTATTTGAAGTTGCCGTGCAGTGGCAATTGCCATAAAGTTCGATCGACATTGAAACCCATCGACCAAACGCAGATGAACCTTGCTCTCCCTGACTCGAACTAAATTCATCTGGGTTAATCTGCGATTCAACTAGCTATACTACTTGCTCAGCCGCTTGTAAACCGTAGCTAAAGCATGGCTGTCTCCCACATTTCCCGGAAACAAAACCACTGGTAAATTGGGAAACTGAGGATGGTCTGCCTCGGTTTTCACCACCGAACAACCTGCGATAATTTGACCGATTTGCCTGACACTTTTCAGCGACAAACCTGTACTCAAAACATCATTAGAAGTAATGCCGCCCTTGCTAATCAAAAACCCGATATCCGCAGGCAGTCCCCGCACGATATCCATCAATAAAGCAGAAACCGCCTCTCCAAATTTTAACCGAACTTCCGCATTTTTAAATTGTAGTTCCTGGCGGCTGGTATAAATTACAGGTGTTTTGCCCTCAGCATGAGCAGTGCGGACTTTTTCGAGAGTTTCATCGAGCATTTGGGTGCGATACTCTGGAGAATCTTCTAGCAAGTGAGATACATCTATTTCAATGCTAACTGTATTGGGTTCTTCTAACAAGCGTTCTAATTGATCTGTAGTTTTTTTAACGTGGGAACCAACTATTACTGCACCCGGTTTGCCGTCCCTAACGTATTTTGCCATGTCGTCGGCTGCTACTGGCTGGTGGCCGAGGTCAGCTAAGGATGTTAAAATACTCGCCCCGCTGCGGAATAAAAACTTTTTGCCTCGACTGACTGCATCGAGAATGTGTTTTGCAAATGTGTTTAAATCGCCTTGGCTTTCGCCGTCAACAACTGCACATTGGTTGTCTGTCATGTCCATCAGTCGATCTAAACTTCCGTAGCGAATGTCTGCGAGTAAAATGCGATCGACTGCATCAGCGGGGATGCGACCTTTGGTTTTTTCTTCTACATAGTCTGGCAGGTAACTGTGACTGTAGCCGAAAACTGAATCTTTGGCAAATTCGGTTTGGTGTACTGGTATTTCGACGCTGTTAACTATTAAGTAGTGCACGCTGTGGCGGGTAATTCTGCCTCCTTCAAAAAAGGCGGGAATTAGAAAATGGGCGTCGAAGGGGCCGAGTTCTTCGGCGATCGCGTCGGTTTCGATCGGATAGTGGCCGCGCAGGGTAGAATCGGAACGGCTAACTATCAGGAAATCCTCGATTGCTTCGGCTGCGATCGCCTTTTTGAGATTTTGACACACTTCGCGGGTGACGGAGGCTGCTTTTTCGGGAGTTAGCGATCGAGTATTTGTCAGTATGAAAAAAATCGGGGACTTGTCCCGCAGCCCCAAACGCAGGGTGTCTTCGTCCCAACGTGTCAGCAGCAAGCAACTGTGCACGGTTTGAGAACCTGTCGGATCGTCGTCGAGAACTATAATCTTGGGTTTGGCAGAAGACATACTGACCTGGTTGTTAACGTCACTTTCTAAGATATCCTTACCTGTTACGTAACAGGTAAAAATTTACAATCATGATATTTCTTAACAATTCTCATAACTTATAAATTTTAAAATGTGTTTTAGTTCGATCGCTTCAGTAATGTGCGCGTTGCTAAGCTGTTCGGCATTTAAAAGACGATTGTAGGGTGCGGAGCGTAAATAAGCGTTTCCCATGTCTAGTCTGTGTTCTAGCTGACGCACCCTACCTGGATCGTTAGTGGTTTAAATGCTCCACAGCTTACCAACTAAGGTGCGCTCACAAGCACCCTACTTATATTTTCCATTGTTTCAATTAGCAGCGTTTCGGTCTTGCAACTTTTTCATTTCTGCTTGAACTCCTATAGCTAGCTGCAAAGCTTCGTTGAGCAATCGCCCTTGTTCGCTGGCTCGATCGCTAATTTGCAGGGCATTCAAAGTTCTCAAATTATTGGCAAACAGTTCAGAGTTAGTAGCGACAAATTTTTTGTTTTCCCTGAGAATTCTCTCGGTTTTCAAAGCTCGAACTAAATCGTCTCTGATGAGCTGCAAGGCTTGAATGACTTTTGCTCGATCGCCTATTTTGACTTGGGCATTGCCGGCATCTTCTATCCGATCGTTAATTTCGATCGCTTCGATTATACCATTATAGCGATCGACATCATCAAAAAGATTGATTAAATGTTGGTTTTGCCGGCTGCACCGAATTTTCCACGTATCCTCAAAGATTAAACCGACGATCGCAGCGAAGTGGAGGGCGAACCACAACAAATAAGCTCTAGGAAATATCGCAACTAGCAGCCAACAACTGATTAGAACCAAAACAATTAAACCGACTGTTTTCAAAGCTTCGCGGGCAAACTTAGTCGCTGTCGGCGGCCGGTATACGCGATCGGGCCCTGCGCCACTGAGGTGCTTGAGCTCACCGACAGTAATTTCTAATCCCTGAATGTCAGCTCGCATAAATCTTCACAAATATTTCTTAATTATAAAGTTTTGTAGTAGAACAAGGAGCTCGTCTACAATAAACCTAACACTTTTTTCACCCAAAACTGCACTATGTCCGCACGTCCTATATACCTCGACAATCACGCCACAACCCCCGTAGATCAACGGGTACTTGATGCGATGCTGCCGTATTTCACCGAACAATTCGGCAACGCAGCCAGCATCAACCACGTCTACGGCTGGGAAGCAGAAGCAGCGGTAAAACAGTCACGACAAATCATAGCAGAAGCGATCAATGCTTCTCCAGAAGAAATTGTTTTTACCAGCGGCGCAAGCGAAGCAAATAACCTAGCGATCAAAGGTATCGCCGAAGCTTATTTCAGTAAAGGAAAGCACATTATCACAGTAAAAACCGAACACAATGCAATTCTTGACCCCTGTACCTATTTGCAAAAATTGGGGTTTGACATTACTGTTTTACCGGTGAAAAGCGACGGGCTGATTGATATAGGCGATTTGATCAAAGCGATTCGGGCCGAGACAATTTTAGTTTCAGTGATGACGGCTAACAACGAAATAGGTGTCATCCAGCCGATCGCAGAAATTGCAGCAATTTGTCGCGGAAATGACATTCTTTTTCACACAGATGCGGCACAGGCGATCGGCAAAATTCCCCTCGACGTAGAGGAGATGAATATCGATCTAATGTCCTTGACAGCCCACAAAATCTACGGGCCAAAAGGGATCGGTGCTCTCTACGTGCGCCGCAACAAACCGAGAGTGCAGCTAGCGCCACAAATGCACGGAGGAGGCCACGAACGGGGAATGCGATCGGGAACTCTCTACCCACCGCAAATAGTTGGGTTTGCCAAAGCAGTAGAATTGGCAATTGCAGAAATGCAGTCGGAAACCGAACGAGTGGTTAATTTGCGGCAGCGTTTGTGGGAAAATTTGAGTGAATTGGGCGATGTTTTTCTCAACGGTCACGCTACGAAGAGATTGCCGGGGAATCTCAATATTAGTGTAGCCGGGGTTGACGGTCAAGCGTTGATGTTGGGTTTGCAACCGGCGGCGGCAGTTTCTTCGGGTTCTGCTTGCACTTCGGCGAAAATATCTCCATCTCATGTTTTAGCAGCGATCGGGCGATCGGACAAATTAGCTTATGCTTCAATTCGGTTTGGTATTGGCCGGTTCAATACCGAAGCAGAAATAGATGCAGTTTCCCAACACGCGATCGCAACTATTACATCTCTCCGACAAGCACAAAAAGTCAATCAATTTTAGATTTTAGATTTTAGATTTTAGATGGGAGAATTGAAGATTAGGAAGTAGTTTTGAGTTTTGAGTTTTAAATGATTTAACTTAAAACTCAAAACTTTTCCTCTTTTTATCACCGAGTATAATTGGGAACAACCCCTTACTTAGAACCAAATACCTCGCGCACCCGATAAATCGGTTTTCCCTGCGACTCGTGATAAGTCCGCATCATCACTTCCGCCAGCAAACCAAAACAAAATAACTGCACGCCAGTTAACAGTAAAACCACAGCCAAAATCAGCAAAGGACGGTTCCCGATACTTTGACCAAAAGCCAATTTCAGGAAAGTCAAATAAATCCCTAAAACCGTTCCCAACGTCATAGAACTCAGTCCCAAAAGTCCAAAAACGTGCATCGGTCTAGTCAGGAACTTTTTCATAAAAGAAATAGTTAACAAATCCATCAACACCCGAAAAGTCCGCCAAATCCCGTACTTACTTTGACCGAAACGGCGGGCGTGATGCCGTACCGGAAGTTCTGCAATTCTCGCCCCTTCAATAAACGCCAACGCTGGCAAAAAGCGGTGCAATTCCCCGTAGAGATTCAAGTCTGCTACCAACTCGGATTTATAAGCTTTCAAAGAACAGCCGTAGTCGTGCAAATTTACGCCTGTAACGCGACCAATCAGCCAGTTAGCAATTTTAGAAGGAATCAGCCGACTAATAGTATTATCCTGCCGATTTTTCCGCCAGCCACTCACTAAATCGTAGCCTTCATTTAACTTTGCCAACAACAGCGGAATATCAGCCGGGTCATTTTGCAAATCGCCGTCTAGGGTAACAATATCACGACCGCGAGCGCGATCGAAACCTGCCGACATGGCAGCAGTTTGCCCGTAATTGCGGCGCAAAATTACAGCACAAAGGTCATCGCGAGTGCTGGCTAACTCCTGGAGAAGTGCACCCGAACCGTCCTTAGAACCGTCATCTACACAAATAATTTGATAGCTGAGTCCAGATGGTTGGATAGAAGAGGCGATCGCCTCAATTAAATGAGGCAAACTTTCCACCTCATTATACACCGGCACCACTACCGAAACGTCGAGAACAACCTCAGCGCCAGCCTGCTGTGCAGCCAATTTTTCCAAAAATAATGCAGCGTCCATTTCTTTGTTAGATAACATCAGTAATCATTAGTCATTGGTCATTAGTCAACAACTAATTAGGTTGATAACTTGCCACAACTTTACCATATCCCCGCAATTGCTGGTAATAAGCTTGACTGACTAGATCCCCATCCTCCGACAAAACATCGATACCGATACCGTTGCGACCTTGTGCTTGTCCCGAACTGTGAATGTAGCGATTATCTCCGAGATACAATCCTACATGAGTTGCTTTTTCCGGCGTACCAAAAAATACTAAATCCCCCGGTTCTAAATCACTAATACTAACAGGTTTACTAAAAGCTTCCTGCTGATAAGCATCCCTCGGCAACCAGATTCCCGCAGCCACAAAAGCAGCTTGCATCAAGCCCGAACAATCATAATTTGGCCCGACTGTACCCCCCCAAAGATAATAATTGGATTGGTTCATAGCCTTACGAGCAAAAGTAATTACTATTGGTAATTTTTCCTTAATTTCTGTCTCAGAAAGCACCAGAGGATGATACACTCTTTCTGTCGGATCGAGCAACTCAACATCTCGAATATCCAGCCATCCCGGATAATCATCTTCGCACAGTCGCACCATCACAGCCGTTGTATCCCCCTCAACAACCGAGTCTATGCCATTTCTCCCCCCCGACCTAAGCTGGGAGGGGTCAACTACGCGCAAATGCCGCCCCACGGCCGCTTGAGTTGCCAATCGATCGCACTTTGGGGAATCGTAAATATTTATGTGCGATCGGGCCCGATACTCCTGAACATCAGATAATTGATAATTGGCCATTGCTAATTGCTCATTGTTTGCTGTTAATTGTTCGCATTTAACGATAGATTGCCATTAGCTGCTAGCCGTTAACCGTTAACCGTCAGCCATTAACCATGACATTTTTTCACAAAGACGCACAATTAGAAACCCTCGGCAGTAGCATTATAGACTCCGCATTGTCAGAATTTACAGGATTAAGTGGCGATCGTACAGCCATTACCTGGATAGTCTACGATCCGCCGGTGCGAGTCAATACAGGCGGCGCCCTGAGTGCAGAAGAATTTTGGAAGTATCAACCGCGAGGTTTTAGCGCTAGAGCTTCCGAACGAATTTATCCAGCCAGCATTGTCAAATTATTCTACCTCGTTGCCATCTGGGAATGGGCGCAAAAAGGCATGATTCAAACATCGCCAGAATTAGAACGCGCCGTCCGAGATATGATAGTTGATTCCAGCAACGACGCCACCAGTTTAGTAGTAGACGCGCTCACCGGCACCACCAGCGGTCCAGAATTATCACCAGGCCCCTTTGAAACTTGGAAACAGCAGCGAAACATCGTCAACCGTTACTTTCAATCATTGGATTGGCCGGAATTACAAAATATTAACGTCAATCAGAAAACCTGGTGTGACGGCCCCTACGGTCGCGAGCGAGCAGTTCTGGGAGAATTAATGGAAAATAGAAATATGCTGACCACAAATGCAGCGGCGCGTTTGCTGCACACTATAATCGGCGGCGTAGCTGTTTCTGCCCAAGCATCGCAAGAAATGATGGGTTTAATGAAACGCAGTTTAGATCCAGCAGAATTAGAGGCAGATCCTGAAAATCAAGTTACAGGTTTTTTAGGTGGCGGATTGCCAGAATCAGCAAAATTGTGGTCAAAAGCAGGACTGACAAGTCAAGTTCGTCACGATGCTGCTTATATTGAAATATCGGGCTTGCGGCCGTATTTGTTGGTTGTATTTACCGAGGGGAAAGAGAATAGTAAGAATGAAGAAATTTTGCCATTTATATCGCGGCAATTTGTCGAAGCGATGAAAGTGCTTAATTAGATTTATGTCAGGGTAAGCTCATCTAATTTGGTATAAATTGTACTTGACAAGGACTCAAATGAGTGGTCTTAAGTCAAGTCGCGATCGCCCATGATAACGCTCCCTTATTACCAATAATTGCAGGGATTTTTATTAAAAGTAATCCACCGGACATGATACAATCTGGCAACTATGCCCCATCATAAAATCTTGAGGAAGATACTTTATGTCTCAGGGTTTTGAGATTAAATCTGTCTCTGCTAAAAAAAGTTTTCCTTCTCACCCCCAACTCCCAGAAGTAGCAGAAATTCAAGCTATTCAACACAGGGCTATTTCATTCTGGACAAAGCGTGAGATTGCTTGTAGGCTGGGGATGTCTTTGGTTATGTGATTGTTAAGTATGAGTAGTTTAGCGATTGTTGCGGCGTTTTCCCGATTGCCCGATGCCCGACGTCGTGCGGGGCGACGACATGACCAAGCGCTATGTATAGCACTATTTACATTGGCGATCAGTGCTGGATGTCGGGGCTTTTTATCAATCAGTGATTGGCTCAAAGGCTACCGTCGTGAATTACTTGAGTTATTTAGTCCAGCCCAATCACGATTGCCATCCTACAGCACGATTCGACGTGTATTATTAGATATTGATTATGAAGCCTATAGCCGTTGCTTAGCCGACTTTTTTGTGATCGAGCCGTTGGCTGGGGAAACGATTGCGATGGATGGTAAAGTGTTGCATGGTTCGTACAACCTCGATACGCCGGCCCGTGCACGACGGAATCTCATCCGGCCCCGTCAGTTAGTCACGGTCTATGTGGTGGAGCGAGGACTGATGAGAGCCGATTCAACCTGTGGACTGTAAAAGCAATGAAATCAAAGCGCTGCCGCCAGCGATCAAAGCATTAGCCGAACGCGGTGTAGTCTTTGCTTTTGATGCACTCAATACCCAAAAAAAAACTTGTGCGCAAATCATCACTTCAAAAAATCATTATTTAGGGCTTGCTGAATAATCGATCGCCAATCAAGAGCAGGAGCGATCGATATATTCAAGCGCGGTTAAACATAAGTTTTTCTGTATCGATTCCACCCAGTTATAATTGTAGATTATCTTCAACCCAAAAACAGGTGTTCTTTTTCCAAATAGACATAAAAACACACAAAAAACCCGGCGCCACCAGGTAGCATCGGTTCATTACCAAAAAAGTAATTGCAATAACTGTACCAGATGTATTATCAAGTTTAGCCATTACTCGATTGAGACCGAATCTTCGTTTACCTTGTCCAAATTTGCCCTCTATCGCATTTCTAATTCTTTCATCATATGCAGCTTGCTTCTTTTTTGATTTACTGACGGTTGCTGGGGGTCTTCCTAGGGGCGGCCCACTGATTCTAATTCCTCTTTCTTTACACCACGCTCGGTTTTCTCGATTTCGATAAATGCGATCTGCATGAACTGACTCTGGATAATACCCTGTGAATCTATAATAAGCTTCTACTTGTGCTTTCAAGTCCCCTGATTCGTTAAAGTTATCCCAGCTCATCCGGTCTAAAAATACATATCCCTCAAAGCAACTGGCTGAGAGTTTGGCTCCAAATTCTACGCTTTTTCCGGCTTTTCCTCTGACTATGGGACGGATATGGGGTTGGCTTAAACTTACTATTCTATCCTCAATGCTCTGTTTATTATTGTCAAATAACCATTGCTGTTGGCGATAAACTTCTGTGAGGACTAGCAAGGTTTTATATTGCTTTTTGTTCAGCCGTTCGAGGGTCGCACCTGACTCGATTAGCTGTTCAATATGAGCGAGGTTTCTTTTGATATATTGAAGTTGTTTTTTAATTGCCTGTTTTTTTTTGTTGCGGGATGGTCTTCTTTGTTTGGCTATTAATAAGTAATTTTTTCGGGCGAGATTACGGTAGGTTCTTGGTTTTTTCGTAATTTGACCTTTGAGCTGTTTATACAGGATATCTATGATTTTCTCGGTGTGAACTCTGGCTCTGTTTAATAGTCCTAAGTCGGTCGGATAGCTAATGTCGGCTGGAGCGCAGGTTGCATCTACGATCAATTTACCGCGATTGGGTGACTCATTTTTGGCGACCGAATCCTTTTTTTTTTCGGGCGGGCTTGGGGTAGTTTACCAGATTTTTTTGACCATTCTTTCATTGACTTTATTAACTAACTCGGCACTAATTCGTTGCCGGAAGTGGACGGCGGGGCGATGGGTCAAATGGGAGTTCATTACTATAGGTTGATTGACCAATAAAGTATTGCAGATAGGGGTTTTCACGGATTTGTTCTACTGTCTCTCTGTCGCTAATTCCGAGTTTCTCTTTGATAATTAATGCCCCCAACGCTATCCTAAATGACTTGGCAGGCGCGCCCATTTCTGTTGGGAAATTGGCAGCATAAGCTTCTTCAAATTCCGCCCAAGGAATTAGTTGGGCCATCTTGACCCAACGGTTATCTTCTGCTAACTTGCATCCGTTGGGGAGTTCAAAGTCAAGGGGTTCGCTGGGAACAGACTCAGCTTTTCTGTACATTGTCAGGGATGATGATGCACGGGTTTTAAGCTATTTTACCTGTTTTTCTTGCACCCTTACTACCTTTTTTGGTCGGCAAATCCATATAGTGTTTACTTGAACCACTGATTCAGCAAGCCCTATTTAGCCGCCATTAAAGGCAATCACGGCAACTTTTTGAAGGCTATTAAAGCCCAATTTAAATCCGAATCCCATTGCCATAGCGTTGAAACAGCCCATGGTCGAGTGGAACGACGGAGTGTTAGTCTGTGGCAGACATTAGCTGATTTACCCGGCATGGCCGACTGGGAAGGATTAACGACGATGATTCGCGTCACCAGTTATCGGCATTTGCTCAAAGGGCAGCATCTGATCATTAAGAAAAAGGTGCGATTCGTTTAGCCGAAACCCGAAAGGGGGGATGGCTAGCATCGATGGGGTAAACCCGCCAGGGTTAGAGT
>NZ_JAUBSF010000210.1:0-1901 GCF_036704615.1 Microcoleus sp. K4-B3 | reverse complement strand
TAATTATGAAATGGAACCGAAAAGTAAAAAATAAAGGTAACTTAGTTAATGCAGTTTAGATGTTTGACAGCTTAGCTGGGTATTAATGTGGGTTCAAATCACATTCCAAAGCGACCAGCACAAGCGATCGCTATTTAGTAAGCTACGATTCGGCTGAGGGCGTTGGGTTAGGGGACGATCCAAAATAGGAACGATCGTAGGACTGCCCTAGAATTTCCTGACCAATGGATGACAAAACGCGATCGCTATTATCGCGCAGGACGTAAAAGGACAAGTCTCGCAATATTCGCTCTATCGGACTCGGTTGAATCAGGGAGCGAGCACCACAAGTGTTTATGCAGTCGTTCACCGTTTCAGTAGCCAGTTGCTCAGTTATGTAAAGGGCGCGATTGCCTGCTTGTTTGGCCTCTAACTGCTGACCTGTTTCCCAGAGAGTGGCTGTGTGCCGCAACCAGAAATGCATAGTATCTATATTCATTGCTGCCTTAGCAATCCGGTGCTGTACGTAGGGATCGTGCCCTTTTTCCTGCTTATTGATGTATGCCAAAGCATACTCATAGGCTCCCTCAGCAGCCCCTAGAAAAGCAGCGCCATAATGAGGTGTAAACCGCGTCTGCCACTCCTCAAGGATGTACTGTCCTGGATAGCCAATCAGGTTTTCTTTAGCAATGAAAGTCTCCTCAAAGCGAACCAGGTAACTCACTGTACCTCTCATGCCAATTGGCTGCCACCAACTATCATCAAAACTAACACTGGGGTCGGATAAATTGCAGCCCAGCATCAGTACAGATGCCGGTGCATTGGTATGACGCGAGCCCCCAGCCCCTGCTGGGTTGACAAGCAGAACTGCCCACTGTGCTGCTGGGGCGCTGGTAGCGAAGACCTTTGTGCCATTTAACGATGTAGCCGTCATCTACCACTTGAACGGTTGTCCCCACCCCAACTTTTTGACCTGGAATTTGAGACTGCGGTTCTCCACTCCAAGCCGCCCATTTCTCACCACGATCGACAATACCCTCAAACCAGCGCTTTTTTTGAGACTCATTTGCGATAGCCGCAAGTATTACCTGGGCATTGGCCTGTCCTTCCCAGCAACGCGCTAGGGATAAATCCACCTTGGCGAGTTCCTTGGTCATCATCCAGAGGGTAAAGATATCGCTATCATGTCCTAACCCTAGACCGCCATATTCTGTTGGCACAGCAGGCGCATTGAGACCTGCATTAAACAGGTCTTCAAAATCTTCCGTTGGAAAGCTGGAAGTGTGATCGTAGTCTGGGGCGCGAGAGGCGAATTTATCGCGTGCAAGTTGGCTAACACGCTCAATCAAGATTTGCTTATTGAGAGTTAAATTGGAAGTCATTTAATAAAGTTCCAAGAGATTTGTTTCCACGTGCTAATGAAGCCAAGCACGACCTCTTCACTGGTTTCATTAGTCCAGCCGATAGTAAAACTCCCGGCAAAAATCGGTTTGCTTGTCATCCTTAAACTTGTGAAACCCGGCAATGATGCACAAGCCTTTGTTCATGTTAGCTGCCAAAAAGGATTCTACTTAATCGCGATCGTATCGCGCACTGAAAGATTACAACCATTTCGACTCGGCCACGAAAGCAGAAAAATTTGTAATCTGGTGGAACCTTTCCATCTGAACCTTGGAGAAATTCTTCAATCCCTCAGATCCCTTTTCACTACATCCACTGAATTATAGCAGCTTTCTTAAAACATCTAAGTAGTCGGACATAAATAAACAGTGCTGTCTAAAGAAAGATTAAGGGAAAGATTGAAGGGGCGATCGCGCCCGTTCCCGTGGGCTGAGTGCGATCGCTTTGGGAGCGTGTCACTTTTGCGATGAGTATAAATACTCGTGAACCCAGAATGACTTTTTTATCGATCATCAGTATAA
>NZ_JAUBSF010000119.1:0-17106 GCF_036704615.1 Microcoleus sp. K4-B3 | reverse complement strand
AATCATCAATTTTTCTTTGACACATCTTCTCAAATCCCCTTGACAACTGCCATACAAGCTTAACTTGTTACCAATGGCATCCGATCGACTGCGAAATCGCCCCACAATCGCCCGCTGCATACTGGGCATGAGTTTGGCGATCGCCCAAGGGTAAAGGCGTTTTTGGTACGCGATCGCCCCAGGATTCCCTGCGAAGCCCTGTTGATAACCGTTTTGTGGCATAATCGTGTTGTATTCGTAAGGAGTACACAAAAGGCGTTAGTAAGTTTCTTGGCGGGAATGTACTAACGCCTTTTCCATTAAAATTCAAGCACATATCACAAGAATTGTCAATTGTCAATTCTTAACGCTAAGTTTTAACGGTTATTCTATCTGAAGCTTGTATCGGCTATGGATTTGAGGGTTTTAGTAAGTGTTGAATTGTTTGCAAAAGTGATATATTTTTGATTTTTAACCGCAGATGAACGGGGATAAACGCGGATGAAAGAAAGATAAATTGAGAATGAGTTAAGTGGCGATCGCACTTAATCACACATCACAAAATCACTCTTTTGTCAACACAAAGACACTTCCTTCATTCCCGCGCCCGATCCGCAAATCGCTATCCAAATAAGTAATATCCAGCCATCCCTGCTGTTCACCAGTCTCGAACCCGAAATCTACAGCAGCGAACTTTTTACCCGACTCAATCTCATTGATAAACTGGACTGGAGATTCATAGGCAATCAACCTGCTTAAACCGAAAATTGACCGTTCAAACTTCACCTGCACTCGCCGTTCCGAAGTGGCCTCAAATCTCGCCGCCACACTGACAATTCCTTCTAAGTAAGGCAAGCCGTAAAGTTCGGCAATGTTGTAAATTTTAGATTCTTTGACGCGGATAGATTGATAAATTGAACCCAATTTCACCAAGGGAAAACCGTCAAGATTCAGCAGTGCGCGGCTGGTGGTGTACAATAACCGCCAATCGCCATTTAAAAGCTCTGCGGCTTCCACAGGACGTGGTGTGGGGTTGTAATCTTCCAATTGGGCGATCGCACTTAATATCGCTTGTTTGTCGCTGGGAGTCGCCAGCAAACCGCGATTCTTGCCAGCTATTATCTCTAAGAGTGCAGATTTTCTAAGCATAGTTTTTTAGGAAGAGAAATCAATCAGGAAAATTTTTTATTGAGTTCGCGTTCAATATTATTTATAAATTACGCGACAAGTCGTTTTTAGCGCGCTGATTATTGGGTCTTTTTGTGCGCAGCGTACACCCTACATTAATTAATGACTAATAACTAAGATACCAAATTTCATTAGATAGAGCATCGTCCGATATAGGTATGCTAATTCTTGCTCGTTTTTAACGTAGCGTCTGATAACTTCCCCCACGCTGACAGTACCTTCTTGCTTAATTGTATCCAATATTTCCATCTGAATTCTAACAGATATTCTCCGATCGTCACCAAAACTGGTAAACCAAATTGTCTGTATCTGCTGTAAAAGTTCTGGTGTGGCGATCGGCCCTAAACTCAGCATCATCTCATTGCTTAAAGTTCGAGTCGCATAATGACCCAATACCCGAAACGGATCGTCGCCCAGCGGATAAGGCGGCTTCCCGGCTTTTACAGGTGCTGACTCTGGTGCCCCAAGGCGAATTTCTGCTAATTCCCGCCACAATTGTTCGTAAGCTGCAATTACTACTTTCCAATCATAAATTTCCCTTGCCCTTTGTCTGGCATTTTCCCCCATCCGCTTTCTCACTTCGGGATTTTCAATTAATTTGCACAACGCGCGGGTGCAAGCATCAATGTCAACTGCTGTGGCGAGGGAAGTGTGGCCCATGTAAGTCGGCCAATTTAAGCTGCCGTCGAGATAATTTAGCGCTAAATCTAAACAAGATTCCGGGGGCGGGATGAGTGTGGGAATGCGGAAGCCGTCTATTTCGTGGCGTACAGATTCTTTGTATCCGTTCCAGTCGGAGACTATGGCGGGCAGTCCGTTCGCCATTGCTTCTATTGGCGTGAGTCCGAAGGTTTCTTGAATGTTGTCGGAAAGCGAAATGAAAATGTCTGCCGCCGACCAAATATTTATTCTAATTTCGGGCTGTCTCCCATCTAAAAAAATAGCATTTAGGGAAGGACAAAAGATTTGCGCGCTATTTTTAAAGTCGGGTTCTTCTCTCGGATCTTCGATCCAACCTGCTTGAATTAAGTGGATTTTGGCTTTTGTCTGTTGTGCGGCGGCCTCTAGGGCGATGTACATCGGTACCGGATGAGCTTTTGCAGAAAAAGTCAATCGACCGACAAATAACACAACAATATCGTCGGGAGAAATGCCGAGTTCTTGCCGCAGTTGGCGGCGACTATTAACTGCTTCCAGACCCTGGGGAAACGCGCTGCAATCCACTCCTAGGGGAATAATCGGCAATTTGACTAAAATTTCCGGTTGACCGCCGTTGCGCTGCGCTAAATACTCAGACCACTCCCTCATAACTCCTTCTACTGCTGTTTTCGCGGCGGCAGAGGTGCAGATCAGGGCGTCCCAAGGCTGCATGGGTGCGGTTATCAAATCGCCGATCGCCCCCATGACATATTTGGTACCGATGGTGTGAGTAACGCCGCAAACGCTGTAGGCCCGCTGATCGACAAATCTGCGCGCCCAAACCATCTGCGAGAGGGCGGGATCGGGTCGGTAAATTGTGCCCGGTTGAGAGAGCAAATCCGGTCGTTCTGTGGGAATCCAGCGGACTTTCCGAGGTTGTTGCAGCCAAGGTTGGATGTGCGAACAAAACTCCTTAAAGGTTGTTTGGCTGTCGGCGCAACAGTAGAGAGAGTCAGCGGTTCCGTGTTGGACTAAGCTTTTGAGAAACCCTTCTCCGGCTGAATGACGCCCCAGAAGTTTTTGCCCTCCGGTGTGGTAACCCTCTTTGTTGTATAAAACCGCCGCCGTTGTATCCATTCTGAGATTTATTGCGCAAGAGTTGACTGAAGAAGCCAGAGGGCTTTCGGGATAAGGCTTTGATAAAAAACCAGGAGACTGTTCTGAATCAACCGCTTGCCCGTTAACGAGGCTTGCAGAAGAGGATCGCCACCTGTCCCGCGATATCTTAAAGACGATCGTCTGGGATTACAATGCTTAGGGCTAAAGAAGGATTGGCAAGAGCGGATTTTAGTGTTATCCTGAGGCCCATGATTGGGGGCGATCGCCTTTTGGGTCTCCCATCTTATCCGATCCGGAACCAAACAGTGCTTGTGGTATAATGCTTTAGCCTTGCTAGATGCCCGATTTGCAAGTGCTTCATCAAAGCAGCAGTCCGTCGGCAAAACATTACCTCTACTCGATCGCGTCTTTGTCTTTAAAAACCGAGAATCATGTACAACCCATCTCTGCGTCAAATACCTCGCCACTTGCCTGCGGATGTAATTCCATTAAAGCAGCAATCTTCTCTTTTAGACTGGTTGGAATCTAACAATCGCCTGTTAGCAAGGGATGTCCAAGAACCCGACTATCTGCACGAAGAAGAAATTTCAGAACTAATGGCAGTTGACGACAGTCCTTACGATGATTTAGAAGAGGAAGTTGAAGAGGATGCGAGTGTAGGCGAGGAATAACTTGTAGAAGGGTGAAGTAATCAACCGGAAACAGGGAATAAAAACTAAGATATTTCCCAATCTCCTGTAGCGCACCCTATTCCCCAATTTTCAATTGCTTGTTCTTAAATGGTGTGTGTTGAGGAGTGTTATGGATAACTTTGTGGATGAGAAAATTTCTTTTACTATGCCTTTCAAACTTACAGGCAGGAATTTATTCCTGCTGCTGGGTTTGGGGCTCGGCATTGTCGCGATCGGTTTAGATGTAGCAGCGGGTAGACTTTTGAATGGGCCTGCATCGCTATTTTTGCCACTAGCTGTTTGTGCTGTAGTTGCATCGGCTGTGGGCTGTGGAGTTGTGCCTTTACTCCAGCAATTAAAAGCAGGACAAATAATTCGCGAAGACGGCCCCCAAGCTCATTTAAAGAAGGCGGGAACGCCGACAATGGGAGGCATCTTTTTTGTGCCTGCAGGGGTCGCAGTTGCTTTGCTTTGGTCGAGATTTAACTCAGATGTTGTTGCCGTATCAGCTTTAACTTTAGCTTACGGTTTCATCGGCTGGATCGACGACTGGCAAATTCTGCGCCGCAAGTCGAATAAAGGTATTTCACCTAGGATGAAATTGGGTTTGCAAGTAGGTTTTGCAGCTCTATTTTGTCTGTGGCTGATGTTCCGCGAACCAGCTATTTCTACCAGCATTGCTTTGCCTTTCGGTTGGGTATTGCCTTTAGGTTTTCTGTTTTGGCCGCTGGCTGGTTTTGTGCTGGTAGCTGAAAGCAATGCTACTAATATTACCGACGGCATTGACGGGTTGATGGGAGGTTTGGGGGCGATCGCACTTTTGGGATTGGGCGCATCTGTAGCCTCAACTTCGCCAGAATTAATGATATTTTGCGCCTGCACCAGCGGCAGTTGTCTCGGTTTTTTAGCACACAACCGCAATCCAGCCAGCGTGTTTATGGGCGATACAGGTGCTTTAGCTTTGGGCGGTGCGTTGGGTGCGGTAGCTTTATTAACAAATAGCCTTTGGATATTATTAATAATCAGCGGGATTTTCTTTATTGAAACGCTGTCAGTAATTGCTCAAGTAGGTTATTACAAGGCTACAAAAGGGCCGGATGGAATCGGCAAGCGTCTGTTAAGAATGGCTCCGCTGCACCATCATCTAGAACTGTGCGGCTGGTTAGAAACTCAGGTTGTTGGCATTTTTTATCTAACTAACGGGGTGTTAGTGTTAATGATTCTGATGTTGACTGGAAACAGTTAACAGCGGATTGGGTGACGGATTGGACAGGGGATGTAAGAGATATTTACTACTACTTGAAAGAAACAGGCAAGATGCCTGTTCCACAACTGCATTCAGTTTTTGTGGAACAGGCATCTTGCCTGTTTAAGCCTAAAGCAACACGCTTTTGGGACTGTTCCACAGTTCTTAGTCTCTTAGAGAGAGACTTCGTTTCTGTAGTAAGTAGCAGTTTCAACCGCTGAACAATCTATAATATCCCTAGTTAATGCAACGGAAATCAATAAAATCATGGGCAATATTGGGAGAATTGTTTCATTGACAAGCCTTCTCTTGCTGGCTGCTAGCTCAGTTTTTTACTGGAACCTCGTTAGGCTCGGTTATGCTGTTCCAATTCCCTACATTTTAGACGTTTTCTGCTTAAATAACTGTGTGGCTGATGATTTAAATATTTTGCATACCCAATTCCCGCCCGAGAATTTATTAAACTATGACAAGCCGCTAATACAAATTTTAGGCGAACCAGATAAGTTAGATAAAAACAGAATTTCCATCCTAGTTGAAAAATCAAAATATAGGCTGACTGTATACGATAGCAAAAAGCCAGTAAAATCTTATCCTGTAGTATTTGGTGGCAATCCCGCAGGTGATAAATTAAAAGCAGGGGATTTGCGGACGCCGGAAGGTGTTTTTAGTATTAAAGATATGTACCCTCACGAAAGTTGGTCAAAGTTTCTGTGGCTGGATTATCCAACCAAACAATCTTGGCGCAAACATATAAAAGCTAAGCAAGATGGTACAATTGGGTGGGGCGACAGTGTAGGCAGCGAAGTCGGGATTCACGGCGTTCCTCCTAATTCGGATAATATTATAAAATATCGATCGAACTGGACTTTGGGCTGCGTTTCGCTGGAAAATAAGGATGTTGAGGAGTTGTATCGGTTTGTGCAGAAGGGAACGGCAGTAGAAATTATGAAATAATTTAAAGAGATTTTTTCGTTGGGTGGGGGCGGGTTTAAAAAACCTCGAAGCACTTCTTAAGGCTATTGGCGAACCAGCCCCTACGGGTTTATTGCAAATTGTGCAACAGGTGAGAATGAATCGCTAAAAATGAACAGTGATGTGTTTTTACCGGAAGTTTCGGTAGTAGTGCCAATTTACAATGGCGAGGCAGATTTGCCGGAGTTGATCGAGTGCCTGCGATCGCAAACTTATCCGATCAACAGTGTAGAATATCTCTTAGTAGACAACAACAGTCGCGATCGCACTTCAACCATTATCCAAACAGCAGCCTCTAACCCCCCCTCAGTCCCCCCCTTGGTAAGGGGGGGAAGCAATTTCAATCCAATAACCATTCGCCACCTCACCGAAAATCAGATTCAAAGTTCCTACGCCGCCCGCAATCTAGGAATTCGCGCATCAAGAGGCGAAATCATTGCATTTACCGATGCAGACTGTCGCCCGGAATCTGACTGGCTGGAAAATTTAGTTAAGCCATTTGTTGACTTAGAAGTAGGAATTAGTGCTGGGGAAATACTCGCATTGCCCGGTAAAACTATTTTAGAACAACACAGCGCCCGCGAAAATACTTTATCTCAAAAACATACTCTCGCTCACCCTTTTTGTCCCTACGGTCAAACAGCCAATTTAGCTGTACGGAGGCTAGTTTTAGAAACAGTAGGCTTGTTTCGCCCCCATCTCACTAGCGGCGGCGATGCTGACTTATGCTGGCGGATTTTGCGAGAAACATCCTATAAATTGTATTTTGCTGAAAATGCGATCGTCCGACACCGCCACCGTTCTACAATAAAACAGTTGCAAAGTCAATGGTATCGGTACGGCGAATCTAATAAGTATTTGCACGAACTCCACGGCGTCGATTTGATGCGAGAATTCACAACAGGGGAATATTTTTACCGGCTGGCTAGGTGGCTTTTCAAGGAATTTCCGGTTGCTGCGGCCAAAAGTGCGTTAGCGAAGCCCGCCCCTACGGGGGCTACGCCAACGAAGAGGATCGCCCGAGCCGATCTGGTAGATTTGTTTAATACGCCGATCGGTCTTTTGAATGTTAGAGCCAGGTCGATGGGACAGCGCCAAGCCAAACTTCCCGAATCAGCTTGGGATATTGAGCGTTTATAAAATTTCGTCGGTTCCGCTTAAATTTGTTGCAGTCGAGACTCGGATTATTTCCAGATATCTATAACTGTGATAGTGAATATGATAGTTGTTTCCGCTTAACTCTCAGGTCTAATGCTGCTTGATAAAGTTCTAGGTCTTCGCGATTGAGAGTTATTAGCTCATTGATAATATCTCTGTCTTTCAGGATACTTTTTGCCGCAGAATTATAGCCCTCATACTTATTTTTATTCTCATAAGTTATTTGGATTTTTGGCCAATTTAACATCTTGGCAAAGTCTGTTAAATCATCATTAAAAAATTCTTGGATGCCAACAAAGTAAAAATCATTTAGATTTCGTCCCCCCATGTAGATAGACATTTCATTGCGGATATCCGGAATCTTGGCAAATTCCACAATATCTAAGTTTTTTTCTTGAATATAATTATGCCAACTACCATCTTCAGTACGAGGGATAGTTTTCCAATAAAAATACAATGAAATTAAACGAAGGATTGGATGTCTCAACCAGATTATTTCTTTTACATTAACCGGAAGGAAATACTTTCTCGAAGGAACATGACCGTGTATTACTTTTATTCTTTGCGGCTCGACACCATCACTTAATACTACCGATTCCTCTAAATAACTAGCGATTTTATCTAAACCGTAAACCTGTGTTAAAGCTATGAAAAAAGTTGTGCCTGCCGTTTTTGGTATATGGTATGACATGATTTCCAAACCCGGCAATCCTAAAATACTTTTTTCCCATTTAACTACCCAATTAAATTCCGGTGAGTGCAAAAATGAGGTGAGGAGTTCCAGCCGTGTCAGCTCGCCGTTTTGCAGTTTATGAAGATAGAAGCTTTTACCATTAGCGTCGGCATTGCGTTTCAAATAAGTGCGGTAAATATCTTCCAAAAAAGATTGATTATCAAGTTGCTGAGTTGCTTGCAAAAAAGCTGTTTCGTTCAGGGCTAGGCTGTTACAAGTCATCAAATGCCAAAAATAACAATCAATCAATCATAACATAAATTGCGATTGCTTGTATCAAAGCGCGATTAATAATTCACGTTTTTATACCTATTTTTATTGATTAAAGTATCTTATAGAGTATATAAAATACTCAATATATTATTAACGCACTACTTAATCTAAAATTAAGCATAACATCCTGATGTGCTTGCTTTGACCAGGACAACTCAGGCTTATCCTCAGATTTTTAAATTTTTGTAACCTTTACAGGTAATGCCAATGGCTCAAATCTTACTTCAGACAGTTTGGTTTATACCTTGCTATCCACTCATCGGCGGAGTTCTGTCAATGCTGTGGTTTCCGGCAGTTACCCGACGCACCGGGCCCAGACCGTCCGGTTACGTAAACGCCATATTAACCTTGTTCGCTTTCGCACACGGCGTCATCGCCCTGACAGCTATATGGAACCAACCGGCCCGGCACCAGTTGATTCCCTGGCTGAATGTAGCAGGTTTAGACTTAACCATTCCCGTCGAAATCTCTGCTGTCACCGTCGGCGCGACAGTTTTGATTACCGGACTGAACTTGCTGGCGCAGATTTATGCTTTCGGTTACATGGAAATGGACTGGGGCTGGGCTCGGTTCTTTTCCCTGATGGGGCTGTTTGAAGCCGGGATGTGCGGGTTGGTACTGTGCAATTCCCTCTTCTTCAGCTACATGATTTTGGAAGTTCTGACTTTGGGTACTTACCTGCTAGTCGGGCTGTGGTTCAATCAGTCTTTGGTGGTGACAGGAGCTCGCGATGCTTTCTTAACCAAGCGGGTGGGAGATTTATTCTTGCTGATGGGGGTAGTTGCCATTCTGCCGCTGGCTGGAACTTGGAATTTTGACGAGTTGGCTGTTTGGGCCCAGACTGCAAAGCTTGGCCCGACTGTAGCGACGCTGTTGACTTTAGCTTTGATTGCCGGCCCGATGGGTAAGTGCGCTCAGTTTCCCTTGCACCTGTGGCTGGATGAGGCGATGGAAGGCCCTCTGCCGGCAACGATTTTGCGGAACACCGTAGTTGTCGAAACTGGTGCTTGGATATTGATTAAGTTGCAGCCGGTGATTGCTTTGTCGCCCGTGGGGATGACGACAACTATTATTGTAGGCGCTGCGACGGCGGTGGGTGCTTCATTAATTGCGATCGCCCAAATTGACATCAAGCGCACGCTTTCCTATATTGTCAGCGCTTACATGGGCTTAGTATTTATTGCCGTCGGCACCGGACAAGCCCAGACAGCCCTGACATTGATATTTGCCTACACCTTGGCAATGGGTTTGCTGGTGATGAGCATCGGTTCGGTAGTTTGGAACAGCGTCACTCAGGATGTCCGAGCTCTCGGCGGTTTGTGGGGAAAGCGGCCGATATCTGCCATATCGTTTATTGTCGGTAGCGCGGGATTGGTGGGACTGCCGCCCTTCGGCTGTTTCTGGGCTTTAGAAGACTTCACCTCCGGGCTTTGGGAAACTCACCCTTTCTTGTTAGGAATAGTGCTGTTTGTAAACGGCGTCACTGCTTTTGGCTTAGTGCGTGTCTTCGGTTTAGTTTTTGGTGGCAAACCAAAGCAAATGACCGAACGTTCGCCAGAAGTTCACTGGCCTTTTATCTTGCCGATGACTGTTTTAATGGGCTTTACTTTGCACGTTCCGCACGTGCTGGCGACGTGGCAGTTATTGCCTGGGGCGAGTTTTAATTATACCGCCACTGCACTGCTAGTTTTGTCAACGGCGATCGGCATCGGTGGCGGAGCGTTTGTTTACCTGAACGAGAAATGGCAAAAACCGGTGCGAATCGGTTCTCAAGCCCTGCAAGACTTTTTTGCCTACGACTTTTACACCGCCCAACTTTACCGGGTGACAGTGGTATTTGCCGTCGGTTTAGTTGCTCGAGTCATCTCTTGGGTCGATCGCAATATTGTTGACGGATTCGCGAACTTAATCGGTTTTGCAACCGTTTTCGGCGGGCAAAGCCTCAAGTACAACGTTAACGGTCAAACTCAGTTTTACGCCCTGACAATTCTGTTCGGAGTTGCACTTTTGGGACTGCTCATAAGCTGGCCGTTGCTAGCTCGCCTGTCGCTGAGTGTAGGCGGGTAAATAGTTGATAGTTGATAGTTGACTGTTGACTGTTGACTGTTGATAGTTGACAGCGAGGTTTTTAAACAGTAAATGAAGTCTTTAACAAAGATTTCCAACTCAATACAACAAGGAAGCATCAATGAACAAAAATCACAGACAATTCAATCTTTCCCGGCGCAATTCACTCAAATTTGTCGCCGGAGCCATTGGTACAGGAATACTTGCAGCACGAGCAGGCGCTGATTTGGCTGCACCCGAACCAGTAATTGCTCAAAATGACTTGACTCCCGATGCAGCTCTGAAACAGTTAATCGACGGAAACAAACGGTTTGTTGAGAGCAAACGTCAAAATCCCCACCAAGACTTTGGGCGCCTCACCGAAGTTGCCAAAACTCAAAAACCCTTTGCTGCTATTCTGGGCTGTGCAGATTCCCGCTTTCCTTCCGAGATTATCTTCGATCAAGGATTGGGAGATTTATTTGTCTGTCGCGTGGCCGGAAATGTTGTTAGCTCAGAAGAAATGGGCAGCCTGGAATTTGGCACGCTGGTACTGGGAGCAAAAGTGCTTGTGGTAGTCGGGCATAAAAGGTGCGGTGCGGTAGACGCAACCATCAAAGGAGCTCAAGTTCCCGGTCAAATTGGCAGTTTGCTCGACGCCATTAAGCCGGCTGTAGAAAGCTCGAAAGACCAAGCGGGCGATCGTCTAGAAAATGCCGTCAAAGCGAATGTTATTCTGCAAGCTAAGAGGTTGAAAGCCTCTCCAGTTATCTCTAAGTTAATTGCGGAGAATAAACTGAAAGTTGTTGGTGGATACTACGATTTAGACACGGGGAAAGTCACTATTCTTTCTGAGTCTTGAGGCAATTTTGGATAGATAACTGGGAAAGATTCACATCTCAACTCTCAAGTTATCAAACCATAAAAGCGTGCAAAATTGATAGTTTATATCAAATCAGTTAGCATCGGAGTAGTAACTTCGAGTTAACTGTCAACCGTCAACCGTCAACAATCATTCCGGTGCAACCGGAATTGATATTACTCTTCACTCTTGACACATTATGCTTAGTGCCTTGCTCTGGTTGCCCGCGTTGGGCGCTGCGGTAGTCGGGTTCCTACCCGGAAACATCAATGGGATGCGCCTGCGTTCAATAGCCTCGGCTTTTGCTGCTGCTGTTTTCGTTTTGAATATTTGGCTGTTGACTCAATTCGATACAGCCAATTCTGGACTGCAATTTCAAGAATATTTGCCTTGGATTCCACAATTAGGTTTGAGCTACAACTTGGGCATTGACGGCTTGTCCTTACCGCTGCTGGTTTTAAGTGCTTTGCTGACGCTATTAGTCATTTACGGCACTGGCGAAGGGATGGCTCGACCCCAGCTTTACTATGCTTTGATTTTGCTGATCAATGCTGGTATTGCCGGAGCTTTGATGTCTCAAAATTTGCTGCTGTTTGTACTGTTTTACGAAGTAGAATTAATTCCTTTTTACCTGTTGATTGCGATTTGGGGCGGAAAGCAGCGAGAATACGCTGCCATGAAGTTTTTGATTTACACGGCTGTTTCGGGATTTTTAGTTTTAGCGGGATTTTTGGGTGTTGCTTGGCTGAGTGGCTCTTTAAATTTCGATTACACGGCGATTAACACTCAAGAATTGCCCTTGAGAACGCAATTGATCCTGCTAACAATTGTGCTAATTGGGTTGGGAATTAAAATTCCCTTAGTACCGCTGCATACTTGGCTGCCTGATGCTTACGTCGAAGCTTCACCAGCAACAGCAATTCTGCTGGGAGGGATTTTGGCGAAGTTGGGAACTTACGGTTTAGTGCGGTTCTGCTTGCAGTTGTTTCCCGAAACTTGGTCGATTGTAGCTCCGGGTTTAGCGATAATCGGCACGGTGAGCGTGATGTACGGTGCTTTGAGCGCGATCGCCCAAAAAGACATCAAGCGCATGGTAGCCTATAGTTCGATCGGACATATGGGTTACATCCTCGTTGCCTGCGCCGCGGGTACGAAACTCGCCTTAATCGGCGCTGTCGGGCAAATGGTAAGCCACGGCTTAATTTTAGCTTTGCTGTTTTATTTGGTAGGCATCATCGAAACCAAAGTTGGCACGCGGGATTTGGACGTGCTCAACGGTTTGATGAATCCGATGCGGGGTTTACCCACTGCCAGTTCCCTGTTAGTTTTGGGCGGCATGGCAAGCGCCGGAATTCCGGGTTTGGTGGGTTTTATTGCCGAATTCTTAGTGTTTCAAGGCAGTTTTTCGATCTTTCCAATTCCAACTTTACTCTGCATTTTAGCTTCGGGTTTAACAGCAGTTTACTTTGTGATTCTGCTCAACCGCACCTGTTTTGGGAAGTTGGACAACGCCACGGCTTACTACCCTCCAGTTACGTTTGCTGAAAATGTGCCGGCGCTGGTTTTGGCGGGCATCATTTTTGTTTTGGGAATTCAACCTGCTTGGCTGCTCAAGTGGAGCGAATCTACTACAAATGCGATCGTTGCTACTCTGCCGGCGGACAGAAATGCCCAAGTAGCTATTAGCTATCCCGTTGAACATTCGGCGATAAAAATTGCGTCTACACAAACGAAGTCCGCCGACTTTGACTAAGAGAATCTACTCGTTACCAGGCTATGCCTGGTAACGCAAATCCGGAGGCTCTGCCTCCAATTTTCCGGTTCTGGCATGGATATCGGTTCCCAAGCACAGCCGGAGAACCAGCTAAATAATCGCAGCATTTTGCAAAAACTCAAAATATTGAGATTCACTCAATCAAAGGAAACAACAATGGTACATACCCCTAATAAAGCAGCAACTAAACTACCTCCTTCCAAGCACGAATTTGCTGAAGTAATTCACAGACTAGAAGCCGGCGGAGCGATGATTCCAGATACGCCGGAAAATCTGATGCAAATCATCGGTATTTGGAAAGCTTACGCAGTGCCGATGGATTTCTACTGGCGGGATTTGCTTTACATCGCCGAACGGGTATTTTTACACCCGCTTCCTTTCTTTAAATACTTCTTGCCCCAGGAGTATTTAGACTTGCAAAATCACTATGCAGGTGACGGTGCAGATTTGCGGATTTGGCGCGGGACTGGAAGCGCACACCCTGAACTTTTGGAGTTCATCAAGAAGGGTGAAACTGGGAAAATGCCGCGCCTGTTTCACCATTTGTGGCACGATCGCATTAACATGGAATTTGCGGAAGAGTGCATGAGGTCAATGCTTTGGCACCGGGGCTTGTACGCGCAGACCAATCAATTCGATCCTTATTTGGACACTGACGAATATAAGGCTAATGCCGATCGGGCAATTAAAGCTTACTTCAAAAAAGACCCGTTCATGCTGGCACTTCACAAAGCATTTCCAGAAATGTTTTTAGAACAGTGCCGCCAAATGTCTTATTACAGCAATCTCGGTTTATTCTGGGAAGTCATGGCGCCGGTGTTTTTTGAGGTTTCCGACTTGTACGACGAAGGGAAAGTTACGACAGTCCCGCAGGCGATGGATTTCCTAGTAAATGGCATATTTGCGATCGCCGGTCGTCCAATTTACCACCACGTTTACATCGACGGCGAAACCTACGAAATCATTCCCAAATCTAAGGGTTTCACTTGGCTTTACGAAGCAGCGTTACCTTACGTGGAAGCTATATTTTACCGCACTTCGCCGTTCCGAGGCACCAAATCTTACAACGCTCAAGCTAGGGAAGTTCCTGACGACCAAAAAGACTTCCACTACGGAGTGCTTTATGCAGACAAATTCCTGGTAGGTACGGCGGGCATTCCGCCGACTTTGCTAGCACAAGATATGCTGCATTTCCTGCCGCCTTATTTGATGGATTTCTACAAACAGCGCTGTCGCGGCGAAGATGATATTCTCAATCAAATTGGGGTGACATTCCAGCGTTCGATGTACTGCGTTACTTCGGCGGTGATTCAAGCTTTGCGGACGGCGCTTTTGTATCCCTTAGATGACCAGAATCCCAAGCATTTGAAGGCCAATCGGGCTTTCTTTGAGGCTCAGCTCGATCGCTTCTGCCGCCCGGAATACGGCATGAAATATGCGGCGAAGCTCAAGAATATTCAGACTTCGGATTATAGGTAAAGGATGTTTGGGGGACGCATCTTAGCTGAAAAGTCCGTCAGTCCATTAGTCCGCCAGCCAGGGCTTTAAACCCCTGGCTCAAAGCTAAAGTCGGTTGAAACCGACTGGAAAAAATGAGAGCTTTTTAATCAGTTTCAAAAGTGGTATAATATTAGGCCAGTTGGCATCAGAATTATTCATCTCTCACTCTTCTCTTCCTCTGCGTTCTCTGCGTTCTCTGCGTTCTCTGCGTTTTAATCATTCCGATCTAACAAATAACCAATAACTATGGACAGCAAAGACCTAGCCAAATATATCGAAGCAAAGGACGGGATTTCCAAACCTTGGCTGTTGGTGCAACTGCGACTCAAAAAATTGCAAGAAAGGCGATCGGAGATTTCTGCTGAAGAGTATATGACAGAACTTACGGACATTCACAAAGATTTAATGAATCTGGGGGAGTGGTGGATCGGTATCGAGGATGAAGTGTTTTAAAATTTAATTGAAAGTTCAAGTAGGATTAAGTCGATCGCGCTTTAAAATTTCTCCATCAAATCTTTTTCTTGGGCATAGACATCTCGTAGCTGTTGCAGCGCCGCCCCAGAAATTGCCGGTTTAACAGTAGCTACCAGTTGGCCCCACTCCAGCAAGCTGTCAACTGAAACAGCTTTTTTGAACTTGTACGTGTAGAATTTAGTCCAAAATGCAGGTGCTTGCTTGCTTTTCCAGCGTTTGTACCATCTGCCAAAATCTTGAGGTGCGATCGGCTTTACTGCTAAAATCGGGGGAAAATCGGCGTAGCTGACAAACCGGCTGATGCCTTTGGCGTGCACGTAAACCATGTAGCGGCAGCATTCGATGCGGTAAATCTCGTCTGCTGAGATATTGAACAGGAGTGCGACTGTTTCTTCGGTAACGAATCTCGCCAGGGGATGCAGGATTGGCGATTTGTGAATTATTCTCGATTCTGCGATCGTCCGCGATTTTGCCGGAGTTTCTGATATCATGGCTAGTAGACCTCTGGATATGGTTAGTAGACTTCTGGATATGGCAAATGCACTTTTTGATAGAAAGAAATAATCTGTCCAGATTAGGTTTTACAGACGATCGCCCTTTAGTTTTCCAGGCCGGGGGGCGATCGCTCTTTACATATAAAATTGTACGACGCAATTGCATCAACTGTCAAGCATGGGTTTAGTCAGGCTAAAAATTCGGGAACTAGCGGCGGAGAAGGGCTGGACGCTTAAGGAAGTATCCGATCGTTCCGGGGTAATTTATAGCACTGTCCGAAGCTATGCTCGTCGTCCTGAAATGGCAATGGTTGACTTTACTTGCCTGCGGAAGTTAGCTCGGACTTTTGATGTGATGATTGAGGATTTGGTTGAGGTTTTGGAGGAATAGCCGATCAACCTTTAGTTGTCTAGACTGGGGCGATCGCTTTTTTGTATTTTTTACACTATAGCATGATTAACTTTGGTTTGTCAAACATTATCGTACTTAATCCGACTTAGGATGCTAATATCAAGGAAAGTTATTAATCGTTGATTATTCTTCGTGGCAAAAACTAATACGGCGATCGCGGTCAGTTCCGTGATTAAGGAAGTCATTCAAAAACAAGCCCAAGCGACAAGACTAACTCAGAAGGAAGTCGTGTACTTGGGAATGCTGGCAATTGATGCACTCGATAAGGAAAGCCGCCAAGAGTTGGCTGACAAGGTGCATCAGATGCAGGTGAATGGGGAGATTTGAGTGGAGAAGGGCGATTCCCTACGGGATAGCTACGCACGCGCGTACTTCGGGGGAAGTAAGGCAAGGGCGATCGTATGGAACTCGTCTACCGAGCCAAATTCTCATTTTTCTACCAATAAATTGGGGTCTTCTTCTCCTCAACAGGAGCGTTCTCCCATTTAGTATTTGTATCCGTTTCGGTGCTCTTAGCCCCACACAGTCTGCTCAAATCAACTATCGTGCTATCGGAGCGCTGATAAAAACAAAAAGGTCGATCGTTGGATTGAGCATCGGGTGGAGCAAAAATAGCAGGCATGGAAAAGCGCTCAGAAGACTGCCTCGGCATTGGGGATACTGGAACTTTCATCTCGGTGGTTGGCTCTGACGGTTTTGCACGGGCTGCGTCGGCTGTTACCATTCCTGACAGTAGCAGAAATGCCACCGAAAGCAGGAGGAGATTGGAGCGTTTCATATTACTTTTCGACAATCTTGCTTCTGAGACTATTAACAAATGCCAGGACTTCGGCTTTCTCTGGTGGATTGACCCTATTTTTATCGAGAGCTTGGGATATATCATTAGCAAAAGCATTAAATTCACTGTCCGTCAGACCTCCATCCATTCCACTATGGGAAAGCTTCATAGTCCGCCCTGTATAAACACAAGGCCCCCCTGCCGCTTGGCAGAATTGATCCACTAACAACTGACGCAGCCTCTGTTTTGAGTTTGTGCTCAAGCCAATAAAGTATTTACCAATTATACCAATTTCCTAAAGTCCTGCTACAGATATAGCATCTAAAATAAATTCCCATCCCGTCAAAGAAGCAATAACTTCCAACGTCAACTTATTTAACTCTTTTTGCAGCGCTGCTCTCAACTCTTCTATTTGGTCAAATCTCAACCATTTCAATTGTTCTTTTACATATCCCCACAGTCTTTCTATCGGGTTTACTTCCGGACTGTAGGCGGGTTGAAATAGTAAGATAATGTTCTCTGGTATACTGAGATTTAAAGAGTTATGAAACCCTCCATTATCTAATTGAATTAGATGTAAATCCTCCGGGTACTCACTAGCAAATAGCTCTAAAAATTTCTCAAAGCACACTGTATCTAAATGAGTAAACTCATAAAAAAAACTGGCTCCTGTTAATGGCTCTACTGCACCATACAACCACAAATAAGTAGGGCTTGCTGAATAACGAGAAAAAAGTGACGCTAATTGGGTTTGTGAGCGCTACTTGGGTGGTAAGCGTGCCAGA
>NZ_JAUBSF010000209.1:0-1941 GCF_036704615.1 Microcoleus sp. K4-B3 | reverse complement strand
TATTATACTGATGATCGATAAAAAAGTCATTCTGGGTTCACGAGTATTTATACTCATCGCAAAAGTGACACGCTCCCCGTCTCCTACGCCTCAAGTCAATAATCCTTCTGGCTTCACTCCTGTTGTTTTTACTCGCTCGGTTGGAGTGGATACGAACTATGGCATCAGACTAAGAACTGATACTCGCCTAGATGCTCCTGGTGAAATTGTCACCTATGATTCTCAGATCGAGTTTGATGGCTGGAAGTATGGGGAACCAGTGCAGGATCGGACTGTGGCAAATGGTCAGATGGATGTAATGTGGTATCGGATAAAAGATACGAACTACTGGATTCCTAGCGCTTTTATCATTGGCTACCCGCCTGGTTATCAGCCACCTGTTTCATCGGGGGGTAATACTGGCAATACTGGTAGTGGTAATAACAATAATACCTTGCCAGTTCAACCCGCAGATTTTACCAAGGCACTTGCCTTTAATCTTCGGTGGGAGGGAGAATATTCTAATCACCCCAGCGATCCGGGGGGTGCAACAAACAAAGGAATCACTCAGAATACTTACAACGGTTATCGGTCAAGTAAGGGGCTTTCTACGCAAGATGTTCGTGGGATTACGGAGGGGGAAGTCCAAGATATTTATTATACAAATTACTGGATAGCATCTGGTAGTGACCAACTTACCTCGCGGTTGGCGATGGTTAATTTTGACACCGCTGTGAATATGGGAGTTGGCGCTGCAAGTGGGCTTTTACAGCAGGCGCGTCAGTCGGCTAACGGAGACGAAATGAGTGTAGTCCGGCGGTATCTTGACTTGCGGGAGGCTCGGTATCGTGCGATCGTTGCCAGTAATCCAAGTATGGGGGTGTTTCTGCAAGGCTGGCTAAACCGACTGAACAGTTTACGTGCTCAAGTGGGGGCAACGGGTGGCAGTAGCAATAATAACAATGGCGGTAACAATAACACTGGCGGGAGTCTAGGGCAGCTTGGTTATGTCGGAATTGGAGTCACACCTATTGACGATTCCAGCGATAACAGACATCCTAAAAATTCTTTAGAATTGGGGTTGGAGTCACTCTCATGGACTAAGCAACGCCTTGAAGAGTTTGATAGGCTAATTGAGTACCGCAATCAATTTGAACTTCCTCTTTCAAGCGATCTAGACGATCTACTTTTCAGGAAATTTGCCACTCGACCCGGTACAGGTAAAGAGTTTAACTATGCTGAATACCTTCAACTAAAAGCAGTAAATTCTTTGCTCAATGGCGCTATTGATTATACGACTCAAACAGACGATCTCATTGAGGACTATATCGATTCAATTGTTGATTCCGAAGATTATGACACCGCAGATAAACTTTATAGCTTAAAACAATCGTGGGAGTCGGGACGTAAACAAGCTCAAGAAACAATTAACCAGAAGAGTAAAACGCCCTGGGGTTCTATTATTCTAGACTCTTTCGCTGAGTTGGGTAGGATTTTTGAAAATTCTGCTAAGGGTGCTTTTTATGGCATCTCCGCTTACCTCAGAATTCGCGCTCTCGTAAACGGTGGTCCCCTCGCCAAACTATCATCATATTACTCAACAGAGGATGGCTGGCAACGACTGGAAAATACAAGAATTTCAGAAGACACAGGAAAACTTGTGGATGTATTGGGATGGATCTTGTCAGATAAATGGGGAGATTTACAAAAAGCTATAGATATTAATAAATCTGAAAACTTCAGTAACCTTGGCATTGTCGTGTCTGCTATAGCTGGTGACATCATGGGATGGATAGAGCAATACCGTTTAAATGGAGTTGCTGGACTGATTGGTGACTTTAAAAGCATTAGTGACGAGATAAAGAAAATTGTGGAGTTCGACAAGCTGGGAGCGTGTCACTTTTGCGATGAGTATAAATACTCGTGAACCCAGAATGACTTTTTTATCGATCATCAGTATAA
>NZ_JAUBSF010000208.1:0-1952 GCF_036704615.1 Microcoleus sp. K4-B3 | reverse complement strand
AGTTTTTGAGCAACAGCTTGCCTTCTGTTAAAAGGCAGCTACTTTTAGCTGTGACCATTTTTTAGTCTAAACTCCAGCAAGTAAATATTTTGCATAATGCAATATCTCTTGTTTGAGAGATTCTGGCATCTTGACGAGAGTTTGAAAAATCTCTATATCGATAGTCATGATTTATGTGGAATTTTTACTATGTCATATTCACCAATTATACCGTAATTGCAGTCACAGGGTATTTAGAATGGTTATCTCGTTTAATCTCGTTTCCAGGTTCTGGGTGGAAATGTCATATCCTGCGGCTCTACCGCCTCTTGAGAGCAGGCGAGAGAGCCTCCCGAGGGATTTCCAGTTTCTCACTGAAAATGTGAAATACTACTATTGGCGGCAGCAGTTATTTCGGCAGATAGAGGCGCGATCGCCCGCAAATATGAAAATCTAATCACAAGCTCAAAAATATCAAAATATCGATCGCCCTCAACCCGCCATGTTAGGAACAAATCAACTCAGAACAGCCGCTCTCTTAGGACTCCTAAGCGGCCTTCTCGTTTTAGGAAGTTATTATTTAATCGGGAACGAGCAAGGACTTTACATCGGTTTAGCGCTAGCCGCCTTCTCAAGTTTTAGCTCTTGGTACTATTCCGACACAGCCGCGTTAATGGCTTACCGCGCTCAGCCGATCGCCCGCAGCGAAGCTCCAGAAATCTACGATATTGTAGCATCATTGAGCGCCAAAGCGGAAATTCCTGTACCGAAAATATTTGTAGTTCCGACTCAATCTCCGAACGCATTCGCCACAGGAAGAGACCCGGAACACGCGACAATAGCAGTTACTGAAGGCATCATCAAGCTGCTTTCCCGCGAAGAATTGGAAGGTGTTTTAGCGCACGAACTGACGCACATCCGCAACCGCGACACACTCACTCAAGCAGTTGCAGGAACAATTGCCGGCGCGATTACATTTGTCGGGCGAATTCTGACTTTTGGAGCGCTTTACGGCCCGGTGACGCGGGATAGCAGACAAGGCCCGAATCCCTTTGGTTTGCTATTTTTAATCATTTTAGCACCGCTATCAGCAACCGTAATTCAATTGGCGATTTCTCGGACGCGGGAATTTGCAGCCGATAGCGGTGCGGTGGAAATTACCAATAACCCGATCGGTTTAGCAAACGCGCTGCAGAAATTGGAGAAAATGGGTCATGAAATTCCGATGCACGGCAATCCTGCTATGTCGCCGCTACTGATTGTGAATCCTTTTTCGACTAAAGGTTTGCAGTCACTTTTCCGCACTCACCCGCCGACAGAGGAGCGCATTCAGCGCCTTTTGGAAATCGCGCAGCAGCAGCAAGGTTCTCCAGTTATGGCCTACATAAACGGAGTTTGATCGATCGAAAATGCAGCAACAATATGGACAAACCCGGTGTTTTTAAGCAACCGGGTTTCTGTATGTTTGTAACTATCGCTGTATGGAGCGACTAATTAGATAGGTAGGGGCGATCGCTAGTATAAAACTTTTGCCTTATTCATGACCAAACTCGCTGAATTGGATAAGCATCAAAAGCCTCATCGCGACTAATCAAAACCAGCGAATGATTCATGGTCTGTGCTACCAGAATGCGATCGAAAGGATCTCGATGATGCAGAGGAAGACCTGCGTAAATCTCAGTGTCTTCAAGTGTAATTGGTAGAATTTGAGCGTTAATGTATTGCAATTCTTTCGGCAGGTATTCAAATGGTCGATTCAGTTGAAGCTTACCGACATTAATTTTAATAGATATTTCCCACAGGCTGGCAATACTAAAATATAAACCTGTTTTAGTATCGATCGCTTCTTTTGCTTTACTACCTAGATGGGAATCGCCAAGCAAATACCACAGAAATGCATGAGTATCTAAAAGGGATTCCATGTTACATATATTCCTTTAAATCTTCCAGCGGTTCATCGAAATCATCAGACA
>NZ_JAUBSF010000118.1:0-17772 GCF_036704615.1 Microcoleus sp. K4-B3 | reverse complement strand
TTTACTAGGCATTGACTTTTCATAAATATGGTTATATTGTATAATACAATATGCGTTTTAAATGCACAACAGCTTACACGGATTAATTATTGACCGTGAGTAGTTATTTGTTATTTGTTATTTGTGAGGAACTACCGATGCCCGATGCCCGATGCCCGATACCCGATGCCCGATGCCCGATGCCCGATGCCCAATTCCTAATATTATGTTACTAACCATTTCTACAACTCGCGTCCCAGCTACGGATTTGGGCTATTTGCTGCACAAACATCCCGATCGCCATCAATCCTTTCCGATGACTTTCGGGTCTGCTAGCGTGTTTTATCCAGAGGCAAATGCAGAAAGGTGCACGGCGGCTTTACTCTTAGATGTCGATCCGGTTGGTTTGGTGCGGGGCAAGTCGAAATCGGGCGATCGCCCTCTCGACCAATACGTGAACGATCGCCCCTACGTTGCCTCTTCTTTTCTCAGTGTCGCCCTCGCCAAAGTCTTTAGTACAGCTCTATCCGGTCGCTGCAAAGACCGCCCAGAACTCGCAGAAACAGCTATTCCTTTGACAGTTAATCTGTCGGTTTTGCCCTGTCGCGGTGGGGAGAAATTCCTGCGGCAAATGTTTGAGCCGCTTGGGTATCAAGTCGCAGCAAAACCCCTGATTCTTGACGAGCAATTTCCCGAGTGGGGCGCGAGTCCTTACTTTTCTGTGGAACTGCAAAATACAGTTCGTTTGGCGGATTTGTTAAGCCATCTTTACGTGCTAATTCCAGTGTTGGATGACGACAAACATTATTGGGTGGGCGATGATGAAATCGAGAAATTATTCCGTCACGGTGAAGGTTGGTTGAACGCGCATCCGGCCCGCGAACAAATTGCCGATCGCTATCTGAAACGCCAGCGCCGTCTGACGCGAATTGCTGTGGCACAGTTAGCAGAAGCAGATAATATTGACCCGGAGGAACTCGAAGTTTCTCATCAGCAAGAAGAGGAAGTTTTAGAACAGCGAATTAGCTTGAATCAAGAGCGTTTGGAAGCTGTGACGGAGGTTTTAAAGCAAAGCGGTGCTAAGCGAGTGGTAGATTTGGGCTGCGGTGAGGGAAAACTGCTGCAATTGCTTTTGAAAGAAAATGCGATCGAACAAATTACAGGCGTCGATGTGTCCTTTCGGGCTTTGGAAATTGCCAGGGAACGTTTGCAAATCGATCGATTGTCTCCCGCACAACAATCTCGCATTCAACTAATTCAAAGTTCGCTAATTTATCGGGACAGCCGCTTGACTGGTTTTGATGCGGCGACGGTAATTGAAGTGATCGAACATCTGGATTTAGAACGGTTAGCTGCTTTTGAGCGGGTTTTGTTTGAATTTATCCGACCCAAAAGTGCGATCGTCACAACTCCAAATATTGAATATAATGTTCGGTTTGAAAACTTGCCGGCGGGCAAACTTCGCCACCGGGATCACCGCTTTGAGTGGACGAGAACTCAGTTTCAGACTTGGGCGAATAAGGTTGCAGAAAAATTTGAATATGCGGTAGAATTTCGCTGCGTCGGAACTGAGGATTTAGAAGTGGGTTCGCCTACGCAAATGGCAATATTCACCATTCGTGCAGCCCTAAAACCGCGTGCAGGCTGGGAGGAAGCGTTTGCAAAAATGGCCGAGCAAAATGATGATCTCCTGCTTGATGAATAATATTATTATTAAACAATGAAAATTACTTTTCCTGAACTATCTTTAGTCGTTCTCATCGGTGCATCCGGTTCCGGCAAATCTACTTTTGCCCGACAACACTTCCTACCTACCGAAGTCATTTCATCGGATTATTGCCGGGGGCTGGTTTCGGACGATGAAAACAATCAAGCGGCAACCGCAGATGCTTTTGAATTACTGCACTTTATCGTTGCTAAACGCCTTGCAGCAGGTAAATTAACTGTTATCGACGCGACAAATGTTCAGCCGGAAAGCCGCAAGTCTTTGTTGGAATTAGCCCGAAAATACCATTGCTTTTTGGTTGCTATTGTGCTAGATTTACCAGAAAAATTGTGTGGCGATCGCAATCAACAGCGTCCAAACCGCAATTTTGGAAATCATGTAATTCGCCGCCACGTTCAGAATTTAAAGCGATCGCTCAAATCTCTAGATCGCGAAGGATTTCGGTACGTTTACGTCCTGCGTTCCCCAGAGGAAATCGAGGCGGTGGAAGTCGAGAGACAACCTTTGTGGAACAATCGCAAAGGCGACTGCGGCCCTTTTGACATCATCGGCGACGTTCACGGATGCTGCGACGAATTGGAACAATTGCTGCAACAGTTGGGCTATCAAATTATCGAAAAATCCAGCGAATCCGATTTGGGGAATTTTCCCACCTACGCGCACCCGGAAGGGCGTAAAGCCGTGTTTTTGGGCGATTTGGTCGATCGGGGCCCGCGCATTCTCGACACCCTCAAACTCGTGCGAAACATGGTACTCGCAGAAACAGCTTTGTGCGTACCTGGAAACCACGACATCAAACTGCTGCGAAAACTCAACGGCAAAAATGTCAAAATCAACCACGGACTCGAACAAACCTTAGCAGAAATTGCCGCTTTACGGGATGAATTGCGCGAATCAACAGTACGAGAAATTCGCCAATTTTTAGATAGTTTGATTGGGCATTACGTCCTCGATGGCGGAAAATTAGTCGTCGCCCACGCCGGGATGAAAGCTGAATTTCAGGGACGCGCATCGGGCCGCATTCGAGATTTCGCCTTGTACGGAGAAACAACTGGCGAAATCGATGAATTCGGCTTGCCCGTCCGCTACAATTGGGCCGCCGAATATCGAGGTCAGGCAGCAGTTGTTTACGGACACACCCCCGTTCCAGAAACAGAATGGTTGAACAATACAGTTGATATTGACACTGGCTGCGTTTTCGGCGGCAAACTAACAGCTTTGCGCTATCCCGAAAAAGAATTTGTCAGCGTTCCTGCTGCTAGAATTTACTGCGAACCTGCCAAACCGATCGCCTTTCAAGACAGCCCAACTCCACTTAACAAGAGAGACATTAATTCACCCGCGAGCGATAGCGGTTTGGCGGCAGTGAATCTCACCGCCCAACAGCAGTTTGATGACGTACTGGACATTAGCGACGTACTCGGAAAACGCATCATTTCAACTCGCCTGCAAAGTAACATTACGATTAAAGAAGAAAATGCGATCGCAGCCCTAGAAGTAATGAGTCGGTTTGCCGCCAATCCCAAATGGCTGATTTATTTGCCGCCCACAATGTCTCCCGTTGCTACTTCCAAAGAACCGGGACTTTTAGAACATCCAGCCGAAGCATTTAGCTACTACCAACAGCAGGGCATACCGACAGTTGTCTGCGAAGAAAAGCACATGGGTTCCCGCGCAGTTGTCATTGTTTGCCGCGATGAATCTGCTGCTAAACTGCGATTCGGAATTCTCAACAGCAGCATTGGCATTTGCTACACCCGCACGGGACGGCATTTCTTCAATAATTCTACTTTAGAAACCGAGTTTTTGGTCAGAATAAATACTGCTTTAACTGCCAGCAATTTTTGGGATAAATTTCAAACTGACTGGGTTTGTTTGGACTGCGAATTGATGCCTTGGTCTGCTAAAGCTCAAGAATTATTGCAGCAACAGTATGCGCCAGTGGGAACAGCTTCTAATAGTGCGTTTGCGAATGCGATTAAAAATTTAGAACAGGCAAGCCAGCGGGGAGTAGAAGTTAGTTCTTTGCTAACTCGCTACCAAGAGCGATCGCAACTAGCGCATCAATACGTTAAAGCCTACCAGCGCTACTGCTGGGCTGTTAAATCCATCTCCGACCTCAAATTAGCACCTTTCCACATCTTGGCAACTGAGGGAACAGTTCACACCGACAAAAATCACTGCTGGCACATGGAACAGATTTCACAAATTTGTAAAGCTGACCCTGAATTGCTGTTAGCTACTGAATACAAAATAGTTGAAATTGCCGATTTTGACAGCAGATTTGCAGGGATTCAATGGTGGGAAAAAATGACTGATTCGGGAGGCGAAGGCATGGTTGTTAAACCAATGGATTTTATTGTGAAAAATAGCAAAGGACTCGTACAGCCTGCGGTGAAATGTCGCGGTAAAGAGTATTTGCGAATTATTTACGGTCTGGAATATTCTTTGCCGGAACATTTAGAAAAACTGCGATCGCGCGGACTTTCCGGCAAGCGTTCTTTGGCGTTGCGAGAGTTTGCTCTCGGTGTAGAAGCATTGGAGCGATTTGTGGCGGGTGATCCATTGAGACAAGTTCACGAGTGCGTTTTCGGAGTTTTAGCGATGGAGAGCGAACCTGTCGATCCGAGGCTGTAATCTGAAGGTAGAAAGCAGGCGATCAATCATTCATTCATTTCCTCCTACTAATCGCTGCACTTCCAATGTCGATAAATTCATCATTTGTGCAACTTGTTCTAAATTCATTCCCGAATTTAACAGTTGAGAAATGAGCGATCGCAAGGCTGATTCCGCCGCCAGTCGTGCTTGTTGTTCGGCCAGCCGTCCTTGTTTCTCTTCCTCATGAGTCTTCAGAAACTCTCCTGTTTGAGGATTCCTAAACCTCAACTCTCCCGAAACTATGTGCAATTCCAGTCCCAATACTTCGCTGTACAACCACAGCGTATCGAAGGCGATATTGTTAGCTTCTATCGGCTCGTACTGGCTGTTGACTAAACGCACTCCTTGCAATATCGGATTGAGATAATCCCCAGAGGGATCGTACTGAAAGTATTCCCTCACTCCCAAACTTCGATAAGTTTCTGGTTTTGTTTCTTGGTCTACATCTTGAGTTGTTGCCGATGTTATTTCTAGGACAAACTGGGGAGTTATTCCGCCTTCTTGCCAAACTTTGTAGTTATCTCTTTTGCGTTTCCTCACTCCGAATACTGCATAGATATCGGGAGCAACTACTGCTGCTTTGTTGCCTTCTTCGTAATAGACGAAAGAATTTGCTGACACGTATACATCCGATCGCCCTTGAAAGTGCAGCTTCAGAGCTTCCACGCCGTAAGTCATGTAATCGCGCGTGATGTCGCTTTCCGCCATCGGTTCTCCGTCGCTGCTGGGATATTCAATTTCTTCTTGTTCGATAGAAGTTAAAACTGTCACAGTTTAAGCCTCCTCAGTTCTCGCTAATTCGATTGTAGCACTAGCTCTAAAAAAACGATGACTGAGAACATCCTGACCGTCTTGAATGACAATTGACAACTGACAACTAACAACTGACAAAAAAAAGGCGTTTGCACTTGACAAACGCCTTTTTTAGAGTTACAAACGCGGCGTCTTATCTTGTTTAAACGACGCTAACCATTCGCGAATTTGGTCGGCCGCAATCTCGCGCCCGCCCAAACCAAAAGCTAGAGCAATGCCAACTGCGATCGCCCCGAGCAGCAGCCCGAAAGCCAAATTCACAATATCGCTGCCAATGCCCATCTGTTGCAGCGCCAAGGCCGAAACAAAAGCAATAATCGCGATCCGAGCCGTTTGGCCCAAAAGCCGCGCTTGGCGAGTTCCAGAACTGGCAATCAAATTAAATGCCAGATTCGCCAAATACAAGCCGATCGCAAATACTACCAAACCAGACAAAACCCGACCGGCTACCGCCAGAATACCGCTGACAATCACCGTCAGCGCCGGAATCTGCAGCACGTCAGTAGCAGCCACCACAGCAAGCAGGATGATGCCCACCTGCACCACAATCCCGATCAACTCAGAAGGCGTGCGGGCCGGCAGTTCCGGTTCCTGAAGTAATGTTGCGTCCGGATCTAGCGGGCGCACCGACGGCGATAGCCTCAGCGGCTGCTTCGGCTGCACTCCCAACCACGACCAGACATTGTTGAAGCCAATTCCGGTGAGGATATTAGTCACCAAATCGCCGACCCAGCGCCCCAACATATAAGCAACCACTAAAATTAGCGCAGCCGTGAAAATTTTCGGAACCGCGCTCAAAATGTCTTGGAGCATCGCGCTTGCCGGCTGCGAAATCGCCTCAATTCCTAAAGCCTTGAGAGCTGCGATCGCCGTTGGAATCAAAATCAAAACATAGACGATCGTGCCGATAATCGACGACAGCGATTGGCCGCTCGTAGTCCGCGAAATTCCAAACCGAGCGCCCAAACTGTCCGCCCCAGCAGCCCCCAGCAGATTTGTGACAATCCGCTGCACCACCTGAGCCAACAGCCAGCCGACAAACCCGATCAGCACAGCTTCCAGAATTTTCGGAATAGCCGCCAGAATTTGGTTGAGCAAATCCAGAATCGGTTTCTGCGCCACAGACAATTGGAGGGATTCGAGAATCAGGGGCAAAAACAGCAGAAAAATGAACCAGTACAGCGTATTCGCCAAAGTATCGCTCAGCAGCAAAGGGCGCTCGCTGGGCGCAGTACCCACCTCCTGATTCAAGCGCTCGTCCACGCTAAAAGTCCGCATCACCCGCGATACGGCCATTTTTGCGACTGTCGCCAACACCCAAGCAATCCCCAACCAAATTAGCGCGCCGGCTAACTTCGGCAAGAAATTAGCTATTTGATTGAGAAAAGTATTGAGGGGTTGCGAGACAGCCGTTAGATTCAGACGGTTGAAAAAGGCAACTAGGAAAAAGACAAAAATGATCCAGAACACCGCTGCAGAAATCCATTTTTCCACTTGCGGGGCTCCTGCTCCTTCCGGGCGGCCGGTAATCCAAGCAGCCAGCCGGTTGTCGATCGTAG
This sequence comes from Microcoleus sp. K4-B3, assembly GCF_036704615.1. Taxonomy (NCBI): domain Bacteria; kingdom Bacillati; phylum Cyanobacteriota; class Cyanophyceae; order Oscillatoriales; family Microcoleaceae; genus Microcoleus; species Microcoleus sp. K4-B3. The sequence continues at coordinate 11,037 of NZ_JAUBSF010000118.1, read as the reverse complement.
TCTTCTTGAGCAATCCTCCGACTACAGATGAGACGAGGGCTGATACTATCAAGCCAACTAGCAGGATACCGATGGCCCAGATGAGATTTTCAATGTTTGATCCCTGAATGAAATTGTTAATTCCGCGTTCGGCATCTGTCAGCGGATTCCCGGGCTGGGCCTGGGCCACAATGCGATCGGACAAAGCCGCTATGGGGCCCGATATCGGTTGAGTTATTTCTTGCCAAGTTTCATTCATTTTTTTCTCAGGTTAACGTCATATTTGACATGGAAAAGACGAAACTTTAATAATAGTTCCAAAAAATCTAGACATCGCCTAAACTTAATGTTTGTACGCTTTTAATCGTACTGGGTTAACTACAAAACCCTTTATCGAATTAGGGATAAACCCATCTCCGACTGCTTTTCTGCCAATATTCAAAGAACCGTTCACATCGGCATTTATGAAGCGTCCAGTTTGGGTTCTGAACAATCCTCTTTTTACCCTACTGCCAATGTAGTCGGAATGTTGTTGAATTGGTTCCCAATCCAAGGCTGAACATTTGGATGTGTAACTCTCCTCTACTAACACAACTTTAATTCCTGCAATTTGTCCTTTGTACTGCAACATTTGCACGAACCGGCAATGGGGAATGCAGGCAAATTTTTGATTGTTAACCTTGCCAGTATTAATCCCATCTTTGAAATCATGGTTCCAGCCTATAGCCAGCAATCCAATTTGATGATTGACGAGTTCTTTAATAATTGCGAAACTCGTCGTGTGGAGGTAGTAATCCACTTTACAGTTACGCTTGTGCCACAATCTGGCGAGTTTTTTACTGTTTTTTTGCGCTGCGGGCAGCAATGATTTCAAGGCCGATGAAACTTGATTGCAGTATTGATTGGTTGACTTAACAGCCCGTCCGTCGTAGATTGTCGGTACTAACCCAGGAACATTGTAGGTTAATGTTGCCAGATTGTTTAATCCTAAATCTATGGCAGCTACTCTCTGATTAACTTGTAAAGGGTGTTCTAACTTTTCATAGACCACCTCGACAACATAACAACCTACCTTGGGAACAATCCGGATTTCCAGAATCGAGGTGACTTTTGAGGGCAACCAAATATTAGTCCCAGAGGGACGAGCATATCCTTGTTTTAAGGCTCTTTTGCTGACAGCTTGACAATTAAATACAACTACATAGCGCCCGTCCTCTCTTTTTCGCTCTCTTGAACCTTTATAATGAGGTATTTTAGGTGCGACTTTAAATTTAGTTGGGTCTTCCTGATAGTTTCGCACCGCCAGATAATAGCTAGTCCATGCTTTGAGGACTAAGCCGAGCGTGCTTTGTGCTACTTTTGCGGGCAGTGCTTTGTAATCAAGACTTGTTTTGAGCGCGTGATAAACAGCCAGAGCGTTTGTTTGTTGGCTAGCGAAAAAGTTTTGACGGTAGATGTAGTTAGCGCTGTTGTAAAGATTTTTGCATAGCCAAGACAGTCGATCGGCTTCTCGATAAAACCTATGATTTGGTTTAATGACGTGCCTTTCGACTAACTGCATAATCGGTATATATACTTTAATTCCAGATGATACACTGTATTTATGAGTGTGTCAATCTTTTAATTTCTGGAAAAATTGACCGTACAAGTAAATAAAGGACTATAAAGTAAGCAAAGTTTTGTAATATCATCCTTGTTGCAGGTTCTCATGTCAATTCGTCAAGTTTTCGAGCAATCCATTGAAATTCGCGCTGCTGCTACTCTGGTGGAGCGCTGTATAGTCGATCGCACTTTAATGCACAAGTGGCTCAATCCCCTGCTGCGCTGCGATCCCGAGGGCGAATGGGATACTGCTGTAGGAAGTCGCAGCTTATTTATCATAAAAATTCCCGTTTTGCAACCCACTTTAGAGAGTGTGGTGTTGGAGCGACAACCCGGTTTAATTGTGTGGGGGTTTGACGGATTTTTCAAAGGATGCGATCGCTGGGAATGCCAGCCTCAAATCCAAGGAACTCTCTTGATTAACCGCTTTGAATTTCAAATTCCCAATCGTTTAATTAGATTTGGTTTCAATCGCTTTGCAGCCCCTTGGACTCAGAAAGACATGAAAGACCAACTCCGCCGACTTAAGCGGGTAGCCGAGCAACTCTCTCAAAAAATGGGTAATGGGTAAGGGATAATGGGTAATTGGTAATGAGTAATTGATAATACCTGAAAACTAAGAGCTAATAGGAAAAAAAGCACCAACTCCCAATTCCCAATCCCCAATTCCCAATTCCCAATTCCCAATTACCTGCAACTTGAGTTATTTACTTCGCACTTCCCGAGGGACTGGGCTGACAAATCATTTGTCTGGCGGAATTCACCGCTTGGCCGGCGGTATTTTGCAAAGCCGGGGAATTCTGATACAAAGCTTGCAAATCTTGCACGTCTTTAATCACTCGCTCGTAGATAGCCATAGCTTGATTGCCGTCAACTTCTAAGGCCGCAGGGCTGTAATTTTGCATCACTTCCATCAGCGATATTTTGCCATCTTTGGAAGCTGCGACTAAAGCATCGCGCAGTGCGGGCGCGCTTTGAAGACGAGTGGCAGGCGTATAAGCAACCTCGCCCAATTGTTTAAAAACAATGTCCCCAAAATAAGTATTTGCCAGCCGCGCTACTAATTGGGAATCTAAAGGCACTTCTCGCGTTAATATTTCGCGCATCGACTCGGGAGTTTGTTTCGCAAGACTCAGAACGCTTTGCAGTTGAGATGATGCTTTGCCAGTTTGTGCCAAGCTTTGCAAGTCGCTTATCGGTAATGTTACGTCAACAGCACCGTATTTTACGGTAAGATTGTCTAATGCAAAGGCTTTGTCGCTGCTCAGGAATACTGCACTTGTTCCCAGAAAAAGCGCCAAACCTAATGATAAAGACTTTGACATTCTTTTGGTTAAATGGGCTGACAGCGCTTGCATTCCGTTGAGATAACCTTGTTGAAACTGAAACTTCATGGGTTTGTGCCTCTTTACGTCAAAATACTTTTTCGATCGATCGTCTGTGCGGGTATCAGTCGGGAAAGTGGACTCGGGAACTCCGTAAATGACCTATGATTTTACAGTCATGTTAAGGAAATTTAACCTATCAAAAGATAGGTGTCAATTGAGCGCTTATATGTTAAGCGCATACTGGCGATAATTTTATCTAGCTGTGCAAAACTTATAAAAGCCACATTGTGCCGTCGAGCAGCAGTTTATTGAGTGTCGGTTTCACATCTTATAGTGTGCGACATATAGCGAATTTAAGTTAACATATCCAGATCGAGCCGATCGACCAATTGGCGAATTCTAGCAGCATCCTCAGCATTCGGAGCATTTCTGAGGTAGATTTCCAAATCGTGGCGCGCCTCGGCCAAGCGGCCGACTTGATAGTACAGAATTCCGCGATCGCGCCGTTCCCCCACCGCATCGGGAAACAGCAGCAAAATCCGTTCAATCGCCAAGATCACCCTCAAAACATCTCGCTGTTGCAAGTAAATCGCCTTCAGATTTCCCAGCATTCGCCCCAACAAATGTCGGCGACTTACCGGGGCTAGAAAAGTTGGCTGCAACTCCATCGGTTGACCGTAAATTTGAGAAAGTCTGGCTTGACAATCTTCAGGAAATAATATCTCCCCGCCGTTAAACGCATCAACAAAAATACCAGCATCTTCAAAATCCGGTCTAATTAAAAAATGTCCCGGCATCCCAATTCCGACCATCGGAAAATCAATGCGCTTAGCAACTTCCAAATAAACCAAAGATAAAGAGATCGGAATGCCAGTACGCCGATCCATCACTTGATTCAAATAGCTATTGCGGGGGTCGTAATAATCAGCATCATTGCCCGCAAACTGCAACTCCCCGTATAAATAGGCGTTAATAGTTTGAATAATCCGCAGCGGATAATTCTGTGCCGGTAGGCGTGAGCGCACTTCATCTGCGATCGTGTCGAGAGCGTTTAGATACTCTTCTGGCTCCAAATTGGGGTATTCTTCCAAAGCCATGTAAAGGGCTGCTTTCGCCAGGTCGATCGAGCCATCAGGCTGATTTATTTCTCGATAAAATAGTTGTCGGGCGATCGGAAAATCCATATTTATGATTTATTTGATTTTAATTGACATTTTATACGAATATCCAGTTGCCCAAAAAAATATTAAAAACATCTCTCTTCTCTCCCTCTCTGCGTTCTCTGCGCCCTCTGCGGTTCAAAAAAAACAGTTTTGTATGTAACGCGCACCTTACAGCTTAACTTTTAACCTTCAAATCCCGTGACTTTTGCCAATCACCCAACTGCGGCGAAAAATCCGAGCCAAAGTCGATTCTTCCAAAGCAAAATAGATAGGGCGGCCGTGAGGACAAGTGCGGGGATTGCGAGTTTGCTGCCATTCATCCAACAAATTCTGCATTTGCAAAAGATTTAAAGGAGTACCGTTACGCATAGCGCTGCGACACGCAGTAGCAACTTGAGCCGCTTGCAAATCTGCCACTTTACTGAGTTCAAAAAGCGCATCCGCACAGTCATCTCGCTCGGCTAATAATTCAGGAACTTCGCGGACAGCCCATAGCTGTTCGCCAAAAGTTTCTACTTCCAAACCCAAGCGGGATAAATTATCAATTTGCAGTGCAGATAATTGACTGAGAATCACGGGTTTTTCGAGAAATTTTAGCTGCCAAGCCGCGCACAATTGCTCGTACAAAACGCGCTCGTGAGCGATGTGCTGTTCTATCAACCACATTCCGCTGGAATGTTCTGCAACAATGTAAGTATTGTGAACTTGAGCGATCGCCCTCAATTCCATCAATCCTACTTTATGAGCTTTTTCCTCTTCGCCGCCGCCATCATTCTGGCGAGCAGAAATCCCGACACTGTAAGCACTTTTTTGTTCCGATGCCTTCAGCAATTGTCCCACTCGATCGGGAATTGGGGCAGCCGGCAAAACTTCATCATTCAGGTGCAAAGCGCGAGCAATTGCCGCGCTAATTTGTTCTTGCCAAAAACTCGGATCGTGCAGATAAATTTCCACCTTAGCCGGGTGGCGGTTCCAATCAATTTCTGAGGGGGAGATTTGCAGGTGAACAAAACACACTGGATAGCGATCGCGCGGACAAGTGCGGGCAAAGGCGCTGAGAATAGTTTGCTCTAATTCGGGCGATCGCACAACTCGCCGGTTCACCCCCACCTTTACCCAATCCGGCCGCCTGCGGTGACAGCGATCGGGCAAACCAATTACTAACTCCAAAGATTGGGAATTGGGCATTTGGAATTGGGAACTGGCAACTGGTAATTGGTAATTAGGCTTAACTGTAGCTCCAACAAGTTGAGTTTCTATCAATAAATTTGCTGCTTTATTATTTTCAGGACTCGCAGGCAAATCTAACTTTAAATACTGCAAATCGCTCGCACGCACACCGCGCACAAATTGAGGTAAAATGTGTTCTGCTGTGCTACCAGGAGTTACGTGCAAACAAGGCGTGTTTCCTTGACGCAACTGCCAATTAACGTGCGGGTGACAAATAGCAATTTGCTGAAGGGTTAATTGGATCGATCGCATTTGCTGTGCCGGCGACAAAAAACTGCGGCGCACAGGCCAATTGCCAAACAAATTATCAACAGTCACCACCGTACCCGGAGCGATCGCCGCTGTTTCCACCTCCACAGCAACGCCTGCGTTATTGTAAACCACCCGCCAGCCCGCTCGAGCATTTTCAATTCCCCCCTTGTTAAAAGATGATTTGGCGGGGGTGTGTGCCGACTCTCGATTTTCCGAAAAATCTCCCAATCCCAAATCATTCGATCGGCTCAAAACCTCCAAACAGCCCAACTGACACAAACTGTGCAAAGCTTCCCCGCGAAAGCCCAAAGTAGCAATTTTGTAAAGGTCTGCTTCAGTGGTAATTTTGCTCGTACTGTGAGGCGAAGCAGCCTGCTGCAAATTTTCCAGATCCATTCCCGTACCATTATCTGCAACTTGTACCCGCCACTGTTCGGGCCAGACAGAAACAACGATGCGAGTTGCGCCTGCATCCAGAGAATTTTCAACTAATTCTCGTACCGCTGCGGCGATCGAATCAATCACTTCGCCTGCAGCAATTAAATTGATAACTTCTGTGGGTAAGGTTTGAATAGTAACTGGCATCAGATTTTTAGCGCTTCGTTAATTCAATTCTACTTGATTGTGCAAATTGTTACACAGTATTAGGACTTACGCTCTCAAAGCTGGTTTCTTAGAAAAATATTGTTCGATCGCAAGATATCTACTCATCAACCAAGTCTCTGAGGCTGAGTGAGAAAGCCCTAAGTACATATTTGCCTACCTACTTAAACTCATCGGCTCAAGCCATTATTTTCGGCAAGCGAATGTAAAAAGTTGTCCCTTTTTCGTCCTCCGACTCATAAGTAATTTCTCCTTTGTGAGCATCAACGATTGACTTCACAATCGCCGTTCCCAATCCAGTACCCGTCCGCTTGCCATAAGTCACAAAAGGTTCAAATAAATTTTCCTTAATTGCCTCCGGAATGCCCGGGCCGTTATCGTAAATGCTAATTTCTGCCCACTCCTCACTTTGTGTCACAATAATCTCTACTCGCCCCCCGCGCCCCCCAAAAGCTTCAGCAGCATTCCCAACTAAATTTTGCAAAACACGCAAAATTTTATTTTCGTCTGCTTCCACTATCACTTCTGTCACCCGTAAAACCAAATCTACTTTTGCCGCCTCAAAATAAACTCTGTTCAACCTTTCAAACTGCTGCAAAGTCTGGATTAGATTAACTGGTTTTTTATGTAATACAGCATTGCCGCGCGAAAATTCTAATACTTCTTCAGCCATCCCCAACATTCGCTGAACCTGCAATTGAATAAGTTCGCACCACTCCTGAGTTTCCTCATCCGGGTGCATTTCTTTGAGCATTTCGCTGGAAAGTTTAATTCCCGTAAAAGGATTTTTGAAATCGTGAATAATGGTGCTCACCATTTCTCCTACCAATACCATTTTTTGTCTGTGTACGAACTGGCTAACATATTGATCCGTGGTATCGCGCAAATTTTTTGTAATGAAACTAAACATTTTCAGTACCGCACTGCCTTTAGCAAACTGGAGAGTTGCTATCAGTTCTTCCCGACCTATTTTTGCCAAAGTCGATCCGCTAACTGCCACAGCTCTAGCACTGCGAGGCTCACCGTCTAAAACTCCGAGTTCGCCAAAATAATCGTCGGGCTTAGCGATAGCAACAGTTTGATATTTTTTGTTTTCAATCCGCTTGCTAAACTCGACTTCACCTTCTAAAACTAGATATAAAAAATCTGCTGTTTCTCCTTCTTCAAAAACCAGTGTTTCCTCAGCAAAACTCTCCACAACAGCTATTTGGCAAAGGTGAGCAGCTTCCTCTGGTTCAAAATAAGACATAAATCGATGAGATGCCAGATCCATGTGAAAATACCTAAGGCTTAATTTAAACAGTTTCTTTCTTCTATTTTCGCAGATCGGGATCGGTGCGTTAATAAAATACAATGCTGCTTTAATCTGCCTCTATTTTCTGACATCCCAGGCTTGGACGCAAGGATCTGGGTCGGGATGCAGAGCCAGACTAGCATAGCAGCACCAGCAATCTCACCAAAATTCTCAGTTTATTGACTAAAATACATAAATATTGTACAATTTTTCAAATTTAAATTGGATGTGCGGGCGGGTTCTCCGGACAGCCTCAGAAGATTTTAACTGTAGAGAGATCGTGTAATTGAAATGCCGATCGACCGAGTTTGCAAAAATTAACACTCGCGAGATAAAACGATCGCAGCATTCTGCCCGCCAAAGCCAAAACTTAAACAAACCGCATTTCTCACAATAGCCGATCGCGCACAGCGAACAAAATCTAATTCAAACCCCGGTTTTTTCATTCCCACGCAAGGCGGCAAGATCTGATATTTAATACTCATCAAACAAAAAGCCGCGCCCAAAGCTCCCGAAGCTCCCAAAGTATGACCCGTAGCTCCCTTAGTCGAACTAACAGCAACTCCTCGGTGAAATAACTTCTCAATTAACAGTGCTTCGTGTCGGTCATTTAACTCAGTTGCAGTACCGTGAGCGTGAATAAAATCTATATCAACCGCCGCTAAATTACTGCGTTTCAAACATTGATTTACCGCCGCGATCGCACTTTTCCCCCCCAGCTCCGGCGCGATAGCATGGCAAGCATCATTTGTCAAGCCAAAACCGGAAACTCGACCGTAAATTTTAGCACCACGACGCCTTGCCAACTCGGCAGATTCTAATACAAATAAAGCCCCGCCTTCACCGAGCACAAAGCCTTCCCGATTTTCGTCAAAGGGATAGCACCCAGTGTTTGCCAAAGCACCCATCCGGCTAAATCCAGCCAGAGTCAGCGGTGTGATAGGCGCTTCCACAGCACCTGCGATCGCCCGCTGACACTCACCGGTGCGGATTAAATCAACAGCGCGGGCGATCGACCAAATACCAGTCGCGCAAGCAGCCATCGGCGCCAGCACCGGCCCCGTCGAGCCAATTGCCCTCGCCGCCGCGATCGCCCCCATGTGAGGCAAAAAATTCACGAATTGAGAATCGGTAATCGGTAATTGGTAATCGGTAATCGGTAATTCCCTTCCCTCTTTCTTCTTCCCTCTGCCTTCTGCCTTCTGCCTTCTGCCTTCGCTTGCCAATTGTTCCAAATTCGCCTGGAAACCTCGGCTAGAACCGATCGCAATCCCGCAATCAGGCAAAGGCAAAATCAAATTAGCATCTTGCAAAGCATCTGCTAAAACCTGCCGAATTAAAGTTATTAAATCGGCAGGTTTTTTGCCAATTAAAGCCAAAGGTCGCCGTTCAAGTTCTAAAAAAGGTTGATGCCGATCGATTCCAGATTCTCCAGACAGCAGTCTTTTCCAGCCCGTTTCCAGAGTCCCTAAACCCGAAACAAGACCTATTCCAGTAACAACAACATCCATAGCTAAGCCGATTTGAGATTTGAGATTTGGGATTTTGGATTAAAAGAAGAATCAGGTCAGACGATTTGAGATTTGGGATTAAAAAGGGATAATCTCAAATCTCAAATCCAATTCCCTTATCTCAAATCCCGAATTTACAAGCCATCGGATCGCTCCCGTGGGGATAATCTCAAATCTCAAATCCAAAATCTCAAATCCAAAATCCAAAATTGGTTGACTACCTTCAGCTAACAGCCTTAAAATTTTCCAAGCCCTGAGTAACAGTAGCCTTCTCAATGCGATCGCCCGCTTCAATCTTATCAACAACATCCATCCCTTGCTTCACGTACCCAAAAACCGCATAACTCCCGTCCAAAAACGGCACATCGGTCAAAGTAAAGTAAAACTGAGAAGAAGCCGAATCAGGACTCTGCGATCGAGCCATAGCCACAGCCCCGCGACTGTGCATCAACACGGGTTTCTCCTTAACCCCAGCTTCTTGTAGCGTCGCGCTGTAAGTCGGATTTGCAGCACCTTTAGCTTTAATTTCCAGAGGAATCCTGCGTTCTGCAGAGGTTTTCGGGTCAATAAAACCGCCAGTTCCCAGCCGCGCCGTAGGGAATTTAGGGTCTTTACCCTGGGGGTCGCCGCCCTGAACTACAAAAGGCTGAGGTTCCCGCACGACTCGGTGAAATACCAGCCCGTCGTAGACTCCCTTCTGAACCAAATCGACAAAATTGCCCGCAGTAATTGGAGCATTTTTGCCGTCGAGTTCGATCGTAATTGGAGCACCTTTAACCGTCATCACCACTGTTGCTTTTCCTTCCAAGCGTGGCAAATTGCTAAATTGCGAGCTCGCCGCTACCACAGCCGGAGACGGAGGCGGAGACAAAGAAATGCTTTCACCCGCCGGAGTCCCTGTCGGAGTTGAACTCCCAGCCGGGGAATTACCGCATCCCCCAACAAACAACGCACCAATTATTAAAAGTGAGAACAACCACCGCTGAATTTTGATTTGCATTTGCATTTGTATTTTCACTTTCACTTTCACTTTCACTTTCACTCAATGATGTAAGGTGCGCATTGCGCACCCTAGATTTATCGATTTACCAGGGATAATTTGCACCGCTTCGTGCTCACCCAATATTTATCGATTTGGTGCGCATTGCGCACCCTACGAGACATTACCAATCGAAAATGAAAAATCCCTAAAGTCCTTCTAGGGGAACTTGCAAAAATCGAGCCAATTCGGCAGCTTGATTTTCCACTTCAGACAAAGCAATCGGCTGTCCGACTCTAGTCAGGGGAAACTGACGGCGGTCTTTGAGCTTAAGATAAATACTGCGGCGGGGACTGAGACCTTCTTTAATGTCAACCCGCACAGATTGCACGTCCGATGTCTTGCAAGTAAAATCAAGTTTGCGGTTTTTGCCGGGAAATCCCCAGCGAAAGATCCGAATGTTACCAGTTTTTCGATCGAACTCGTTGTAACCACCGCCGACATCCCAGAGAACAGTCAGCCACAGGTAAAGCGCCAACAGCACGCCGCAGACACCGTAGAAACCCATCGCAATGCCTTGGGGGATGAAAATAAGCTGAGTCGGGTCAGCAAAAGGCAGCAGGTTCACGTGCCAGTAGCTGGAAAGACCCGACAGCAGGAAACCAGTCCCTCCAATGGTGACAATCGTCCCCCACCAGTAATTGCTGAAGCGGCGGGATCCCACAACCTGGTAGCGCAGGATCGAATCGATCGAGGTCGTTGTTTTTGCAGTCATAAAACTAAACAGCCTTAAAGCCAAATTTTAATTCAATTAGCCCACCTCAGTCACGGTTCACTGACGAGATCGCGACCGACCGATCGGCATTGTGTATCAACTTCTGCTAATTATGTTGAAAAATTCTGAACTTCTAATATATAGTTATGTTAACTTTAATTAGAAACCTTGGTCTTTTAACAAGCAAAAGGATTTTACCGCAATGACAATCGCAGTCGGACGCGCCCAGAACGAAAGAGGCATCTTTGATGTACTCGACGACTGGCTCAAACGCGATCGCTTCGTCTTCGTAGGCTGGTCTGGCATCCTGCTATTCCCCTG
>NZ_JAUBSF010000207.1:0-1964 GCF_036704615.1 Microcoleus sp. K4-B3 | reverse complement strand
GGCTTAACTGCTTATCAAGCTATTCAGCAAGCCCTCTCTATTCATGGCTCCCTTTTTTCCCCTAGTTGAGCAATTACGTATGCGGAAAGGTCAAGGAAATTTTGTGACGGTTGTTGCTGACATTTCCGAAGGTAATTTAATTGAGATGATTGATTCTCATCGCTGTGAAGAAATCATTGAAGTCCTTATGAAACAAGCAATTGAGGTTCGAGAACAAGTTGAAGAAGTGAGTATTGATATGTGGGGAGGATTTCCTAAAGTTATCAAAAAAGTATTTCCCAATGCTGAAATTATTATCGATCGTTTTCATGTGATGAAAGTAGTTAATAAAGATTTGAATAAATTACGTAGAGCAGCCGGAATAACAGATAGGCAAAGTAAATATTTATTGTTAAGTAATCGAGGTAATTTGAATCCTCTTCAGATTGATAAATTAGAATTGGTACTAGGTAAGTCAGAATGCTTGAAAATTGCGTATGAGATGAAAGAAAAATTCAGAGAAATATATGAGACTAATTTGACAGTCAAAAAAGGGCAGACAAAAATCAAAGAATGGCTAAATCATGCACAAGTGTTTTTTAGAGAATCTGCATCAACAATTGAAAATCATTTTGAGGGTATTTGCAACTACTTTCTGAATCGCACAACAAGTGGAGTTATGGAAGGAATCAACAATCGAATTAAGTTGATAATGCGCCAAGGATATGGCTTTTCTAATTTTAATAATTTTAGGAATCGCGTATTAGCTTGCTTCTGTGATTAGATAAAATTATAACCACAAGTTCAGGAGAGCCAGCAATGCTAAGTTTTGTGGCCCATGACCAGTACGGACGCGACAAGCATCTTCATTCCAGGTGACATCTAAAGTCCAATGCAGACCATTTTCAATACCCCAATGTAGACGGATAGCTTGCCCCAATTTATGAGCATTACATGACAAACTCGTTAAATAAAACTGAACTTCATGGGTAGTTTTATTCCAAAGATGTCTGACCCGGACTACCATGACAACACATTGAAGACCAACCCAATCTTTTTGGTTATGTAAAGTTGGTAATTGAGAAATAGGAACACACCAACAGGATCGTTTTTCAGTCCGATGGTGACCTCGCTCTACTCGTTGGTCATAACTATGGATAATACCTTCAAACCCTTGAGATAATTGTTGCTCAAACCAATCTTTTACTTGTCCGTGAAGTGTAGGATGATTAGCTTTAAGGGCTAAAACGTAATCAGCTGTGTTCATAAAAAATTTGGGAGGCAATGGCTGTTTGCGTACCCATTGCATCAATCGTAATAATACATCCCGCCATATCTAATAACTCTAATAACGCAGGAATTGCAGTAATTTCATTAGATTTATCTGCTACCTTTACTTGTCCTAAAACAAGACGATATTGACTCGACCAAGCGCTCACTAGATGTAAAGCTGATTTCCCCTGCTCTCTATCGTATGAGCCTTTGATAGTCTTACCATCAATGGGAATTACCTGCGCCCCTACTACCTCAACTATCGATTCTATCCAACGTCGAAAGCATTGCTCAAATACTTTGGGATTAATGCGTTCAATCGACGAGTCGAAATGTATCTGCACTTGGGATACCTCCTGGTAAAGCTAAAAACTGCTCCAACCATTCACATTTACTTAATCCATAATTTTCCATGTCTTCCCATCCATTACCTCCTGCAATTACTGACAATATTCCCACGCTCAAAATATCTGTTAATATATGGACACGCGTTCTTTCTACACGAGGGTCTTTGATATCACCAAATACTAATGCCATTTTTTCTGTCAGTGCAGTCGCCTGAGCTATACTCAATCTTTTTGAGCTTTTAATCCTGTGTTTTCGAGATGTGAAACCTGATGCCATAAGACTGACCTGGGTAGTGCCAAAGATGTAATGATAGGAAAGTAGAGTTTCTTGTTGGTGTTTTCTAATCATGCCTGCTTGCCCAACCT
>NZ_JAUBSF010000117.1:0-17800 GCF_036704615.1 Microcoleus sp. K4-B3 | reverse complement strand
TCTCTCATCTCTTCGATTGTTCTTAGGCGAACTCACTTTTGTTTGAGGGCGATCGTACTCTTTAGTCTAAACTCCAGAAGCTGAGCGGGTAAAAAGAAGGAAGAAGGAATTGGGTACAATTCCTATGATTATTAGCTGGCTTCTCCAAAGCGATAGCCTCTGCCGTAGACTGTGTGAATTAGCACAGATTCGCCCGGGGCTTCTATTTTACGCCGCAGCAGGCGAACTTGAGCTGCTAATACATTGCTGCTGGGTTTTTCTGCTTCACTCCACAAATACTGGTGGATTTGTTCATGTGTTAGCAATTGACCGGGATGGCGCATTAAGTATTCTAACAACTGACATTCTTTTTCTGATAAGTCAATTGTACGATCGCCCCGATAAGCTAATTGATTGTCGTAGTCTAGCTGTAAATCTGCAACTTGCAGCCGCCCGACAGCAACCTCGGCATCAAAAGTAGGAGGCCGCCGCAGCAATGCGCGGACTCTGGCTAGCAGTTCTCGCAGTTCAAAAGGTTTGACTAAATAGTCGTCTGCACCGGCATCGAGTCCTTGTACGCGATCGTCTACCGTATCTTTGGCGGTGAGAAATAGCACTGGCGTATTCCGTCCTTGCGATCGCAAATTCTGGCAAATTGCCAGTCCGGTTTGTCTCGGCAGCATCCAATCCAAAATTAGCAAATCGTAATTGCCCTGCATTGCTAAATTGCTGCCACTTGCTCCATCGAATGCCACATCAACTATATAACCTTCGCGGGTTAAAACTCGACTCAAAGGGTCAGTCAACTCAACTTCATCATCAACTAAAAGAATCCGCATCCTGATTTTAAATTTTAAACTTGAGACTTGAGGTTAAGTAAACTAATTTTTGCTACCTTTTAAAATGTGTAATACTCTCCGATTCGCTGCAAGCTGCTGCTACCCATTCCTGGATGGCAGGCAGTGCCAAAATCGCATCCGCATAAGCTTTTGCTGATGAATCTAATTGGACTTCGTAAGTGACAAAACGCATTACCACCGGGGCAAACATAGCGTCAACAACTGTGAATTTTCCGAACAGCATATTGCCACCTGTTCCGAATTTTTGGCGGCATTCACGCCAAATGGCAAAGATGCGATCGATATCTGCTTCTACACCGGGAGTCATCCCTTCTCCCGGATAGCGCTTGCGGCAGTCCATCGGCATATTTTCGCGCAAATTTTGGAACCCCGCGTGCATTTCGGCGCAGATGGAACGGGCGATCGCCCGTTCCGCTAGATCTGCCGGCCACAAATCATTAGCAAAGCGTTCTGCAACGTATTCGCAAATTGCTAAAGATTCCCACACTTTTAGGTCACCGTCGATTAAAACTGGCACTTTTCCCGAGGGAGAATAGCGCCGAATTTCCTCATGGGTTGTCGGCCAGCCTAAGGGGATTCTCACCTCGGCAAATTCCAGTCCAGCTTGTTTCATCGCCAGCCAAGCACGCAGCGACCAAGAGGAATAATTTTTGTTGCCAATAACAAGTGTCAATTCGGTCATAGTTTAGCCGTCAGTTATTTGCGATCGCCCGTTAAATTTTAAGTTTTAGAGTTGAATACACAAAGGCGTGATACACAATGGCGATCGCGCGAGTGTCCAGTTTTCTCGACCAGCCTCTGCAAGCATTTTACACTAACAGCCTCCCAGCGTTCCACGTTTTTCTGCAAACTTCGATCGGGGGGCTTGATCGAACACGCTTGATTTCACATGGGAGGAGAAGCCTGTGACCCTGGGGAGGCTGGCGTGGTTAGCGGTAGGTACGGCTACTGTATAGTCCATTTCCTCGTCCTCTAGACCGCCGCCTGAGAGGATTTCATCTACTGTAATTTTCAGGGAATCGGGGTCTACACTGTGAAATTATCCGTCAAATTCTTGAGTGTCAAACTCTTAATTTTTTTCCATACTGACCGCCCTTTAAAAAAGTGACTAAATATAATATATACCCAAACAAAGGATCGAGCAATACCCGAAATTTATTTTTCGCTATGAACTCTATGTGTTATTCTGAGTTTGGTAAAAGCTGTTTCTGCTTGTACCCCGATCGCCCCCTTCCCACATTGAAAAATTTACACTCTAAAAATTGACATGATTACTGTTGCACTTCCCAAAGGCGGACTATTAGGAGATAGCATTCGGCTGTTTAAATCGGTTGGATTAGACTTCAGTGCTTTTCTCGATTCTTCTAATCGACAACTTCAAATTTATGACCCTAGCGGAACTGCAAAAGCTTTGCTAGTAAGAACGCACGACGTGCCGGTTTATGTGGAATACGGTCAAGCCGATTTGGGGATTGCTGGTTATGATGTTTTGCGGGAAAAAAATCCGAAAGTTGCCAATTTAATTGATTTAAAATTTGGCAAGTGTCGGCTGTCTGTGGCGGTGAAGGAATCTAGTTCTTACCGGCGAACGGTGGATTTGCCTCCTCACGGTAGAGTTGCTTCTAAGTTCGTACACTGTGCGAGGGAATATTTTCACAATTTGAATTTGCCGGTGGAAATTGTGCCGCTTTACGGTTCTGTGGAGTTGGGACCGATTACGGGTATGTCCGAGGCTATTGTGGATTTGGTTTCGACTGGCAAAACATTGCGGGAAAATGGTTTGGTGGAAATTGATGTTTTGTTTGAAAGTTCGGCTTATTTAATCGGTCATCCTTTGAGTTACCGTTTGAATACGGGGGGAGTTAATGAGTTGATCGGGAAGTTGAGAGAGCAAGTTTTGACGACTGTTTGATGGTCTAAAACTAGAGTTTTCTCATAATACCCATTTAAAAAAGTCTTGCTACAATCCTCAATCTTATACCAATTATCAAAACTCAAAGCGAACAGGCACGGCAATGCCGTGTCCTAATCCCCGCGCCGGACACGGCATTGCCGTGTCCCTACAGACGATCGCGTACTTTTCAAAATTGGTATAGGTTTGTAGGCAGGACTTTAGTGGTTATGTGCGCTAATAAAGAGGACTGAAGTCCTCACTACGAACGGGATTATTTTAGCTTCGCTTTTGCTTTTAGGTGCGCTAAGAAAGAGGACTAAAGTCCTCACTACGAACTGGTTCTATTTAGCTCATCTCAGAGCTGCTAGTTGCAGGTATCAAACCTAGTTTTTCCTGGCAGCGGTTTATATAAAAACTGACGACTGTATCAGCAGGGTTTTGTTCGATTAGTTGCTGAAAATATCCTAAGGCAGCGACAAATCTTTCGGATTGCCATCCTTGAATTCCTTTGTCAAATAAAACCTGGGTAAGCTGCTTTGCTTCAGAGTCGGGACAGGAGGCGGCCCAGATTTCGTAGATTTCTATAGCTTGCTGCTTGCCACGCGGAGTTACTCGATCGATCCAGCGATAGTAATAATTGTTGCTTGGCAAATCGCTGTCGGCAGCAGTCGCCCCAGAAGTAGAAATAATAGTCTCCTGTGTTTCCACTTCCAAATCGCACTTTAATAATAGACTTTCTTTTGAGTTTGAGTTTGGACTTATGCCATTTAGAAATTCTCTCGCATGAACGATCGCATTTTCGCTAACAATAATTTGGCAGCCGTATATTTTAGTTAAATTTTCTAGCCTAGAAGCTGTATTTACCACATCGCCGATGACTGTAGAGTCCATGCGGCGATCGGAACCCAAAGTGCCGATCATGCCGATACCTGTGTTAATTCCCGTACCAATATTGACTGGAGATTCTAAATTGTATTTGTGACGGCTGGCATTAAATTCTTGCAAAGTTTCTTGCATTGCTACTGCGGCTTCGATCGCATCCATAGCGTGAGAATTCGGCTTGTCAAATACTGCCATGATTGCATCGCCTAGGTATTTGTCAATAAACCCACCGTGAGACGTTATGCAATCGTTCATTTTAGTGAAAAAAGCGTTCAACCATTCAAAAGTCTCCCGAGCTTCTTGAGATTCGGCGATCGCAGTAAACCTGCGAATGTCGCAAAATAAAATACTCAGCTCTTCTTCTGTGACATTTCCCAACTGAATAGATTCTATTCCTTGCGGCGCAATTCGTCCGAGAAGTTGCTCGGGCACAAAGAGCTGAAATTTTTCGGACAGATATTCGTTTGCCTCCCAAGCTGCGGCGATTTGGCGTTTGCTTTGCTCTTTGACTTGCTGGTTGAATTGGGAAGATACAGCTTGCGATCGCATTTGACTCAACTGCAAAATATTTTCAACTTTCGCCAGCAACAAACGACTGTTAAAAGGCTTGGTCAAATAATCATCTGCCATCATTTCTAACCCTCGGAGTCGAGAGGTATCGTCGTCGAGGGCAGTCAAAAAAATCACCGGTACAGTTTGCAATGCTGTATCCTTCCGCAGGCGATCGCACACATCAAAACCG
This sequence comes from Microcoleus sp. K4-B3, assembly GCF_036704615.1. NCBI lineage: Bacteria > Bacillati > Cyanobacteriota > Cyanophyceae > Oscillatoriales > Microcoleaceae > Microcoleus > Microcoleus sp. K4-B3. The sequence goes on along the minus strand of NZ_JAUBSF010000117.1, from coordinate 13,443 downwards.
TCCATCTCCGGCATCATAATATCTAATAAAATTAAATCAGGTCGAGATGCGCGGGCGAGGGAGAGCGCTTCATCGCCAGATAGCGCTGATACTGTGGCGTATCCTTTCAGGTGCAATAACTCTTCCAGTAAAGTCAGATTAGCTGGCTCGTCATCAACCAACATGATGCAGGGCGACTTGTTTGACATGGAATATGATAGGTAAAGTTTAGTCACCGATCGGCAAGGACAAAGGATTTAGGTATTTAGCTAGGATTGACGCACGATCGCCTAGAAATCGGATTTTTTCTGAAAATACTGCATCCAGACTTTTAATCGGGGTAAAAAACCCGGTTTCCTTAGTCTAATAGCGTCCAGAACTGATTGTGCTGTATTCTTTAGCCTTTCCCCTCGTTTCTGAAAAGAGATGTCCCCGATCGCCGTAATACTTGAGTTAGCTTAATAGAAGTTGATTTTACATTCAATCTAAAATTTCTCTACTGCTATTGAGTTTAGCGTTTCGCGTCATAAAATGTAATAAATTACACCTCTGTGGCAGTGAACCCAGCATTAGTGGCAGTTGGAAAAGTAGGAGGCCCAGCAGTGGCAAATACAATAGTGCGATCGAAGACAGCCTGACGTAGGGCTGTTTTCTTTTTCCCTAATAGTCCTGGACGCACGGGTGGCCAGAAACCGGGTTTTTTTACGCAAATCCTCTGCTGTAGTCCGCAGATTAGGTAAAAAACCCGGTTTCTTTGTCGGGAGTGCGTAAGTTCTGCCTAAAAAACCGATTCCTACGATCCGTTATCAGTCCAGAGGTGTCAAATCAGTGCGATCGGGCAAAGCAAACACAACTTTCAATCGGATATCGGGGACTCGCTGGCGACACAACTGAAGATGTCCGTCGGCATCCGATCGACTGCGGTATCGCCCGACAATCGCCCACTGCAAATTGGGAAGCAAACGGGCAACCGCCCAAGGCTTGAGGCACTCTTTATAGGTCATAATTGGTTTATCTCCATTGCAAAAGGGAGCCAGAGCCAGCGCGGACACTTGGTAGGTAGAGGCGCTGGCTTTTGACTTGATTATTTATTTTATAGCGCTAGCGCATATACGTCAATGCGTATGTTTGAATACGTAGGTGTGAAAGTTCTAGTTCTGACACTGAAATACTCATAAGCTAATGGGTATGTATCGAGTAAAAGTTAGAGTCAAAGAGCTTTGCGAAGAGCGGAACTGGAGCCTTAACGAACTAAGCAGACGTTCTGGTGTCACATACACTACCGTTCGCCGTTATGCAATGCAGCCAATGGCGAAGATAGAAATAGACCCAGTTAGCCGTATTAAGGAAACATTTGGCTGTTCTTGGGATGAGTTGTTGGAATTGCTTGGGGATGGTTCTTTTGAGGAGTGAGTGCGATCGCTGCTTCATTTTCACAGTATCAATCCCATCACCTAAATCTGTTCCAGGCTACATTTTGGGAGGACATCCGTCTCCCTCAGGACCACCTAATGGATGATCGATATCTCGAACTGGATAGCCGTAGGTTGAATAATCAATGTAGCAATCGGCTGCATTTGTTAGCTTTAGAACAATCCTATTGAACAACGTATAGAGAGCATTTGTGGTCATGACTAAACCAGGATACTGATCGGACAAGTAACGGCTGCCATGAGCTGGTTTATTGCGCTCTCTCAGCGCCGCCTTCTCAACCTCTCCAATCTTAAGAGATATTAAATTGAAGAATTCATCGTACTTCATGTTGGAACTTTTGTCATTTAGGTTGCCCAACTTGTTTCTCAATATATTTATTGCTGCACATTTTTTTATCGCTTCGTCCAAGTTAGCTGTAACATCCTCAAAAGTCTTTAAAAGAGGTTCCTTGATTGCTGTTTTCCACACATTCTTAGGAAGAAGCGTGGTTTCCAGGTTATAATACGAATCTCTCAGTGATTCTATTGCTGCCCCAAGATGTGCTGCTCGTACATCTAGAGGCGATACTTGACCCAACCACAGTAGAAAAAGTGGATATTCCATATTTAAATCTTTCATCTTAGCAGCAACAGCATTAACGATGGAGGACACCTTATTCTCGTCTACAAAACTCTGTTGTAGAGTAGGGTCAAGAGGCGTAGGAGGCATACTAGGTTGCTTGTAAGCATTTGCTTCTCCTAATAAACAGACTTTCTTTACTGTGTAACTCACACGATCTCCTCCTTCTGCAAGGGATGTGGAACCAGCACTAACTACCTGTCTGCCGATTGTGAAGGATAAAGACGCTAAGATAATCTGTTTGGTATTCTCTGAAGGCAAGCAGTTATTTATATCTGAAAACTCTATGAATCCAGGTAGAGTTTTCGGGTCGGAAACCTTCTCTGTAACTTTTCCTACAACTAGCGACCAGTTCTTTCCCTCTACTGTACAATCACAGCAAAAGTGATCGAAAGCCATATGTTCTTTTCTACTACTGCGCTCAATTTTATCTCGCTCGCTTCGTTTTCTAGTAAAGGTATCGTACTGTTCTCGTGTGGTAGCCCTACTAAGAATATATGGCTTCAACGAAAAGTTAATAATCCATTCTACATGGGTAGTAATTGGGGCTTCACAATTGATAACTTCAACCTCATTAACTTCTGCGTTAATAAATATTTTTTGCTCTAAAAGCTTAGAATTAGATGAACGTAGAGACACTCCCTTTAGTCGGACTAACTCGCCAAATTCAGTAGTTCCAAGTGTGTCTTCTAAGTATGGTAAAAATTCACCGGCACGTAGATTTTTTATACGATCATCTTGCGAAAAATCAAAATCTCCATTTCCCTTGCCCAGTGCCAGTAGCTTTAGATCTGACCCTCTTGAAAGTTCTACTTTTTCTATACATAAGGGAAAAATGCCATGTTGAGTAACTTTAAAATTGAGAGAATCAGGAATACAGTTCCATTCCAACCAGTCTAGATTTGCCATATTCTCCTGCGGATTAAACGATCTATTAGTAATTTTTTTTGTCTACACTCGCCAAATTAATCTTGGATGCGATCGCCCTCCGAGACATTACAGAGTGCGATCGCTTAATTGAACAAAAACAACCCCGGATCGACGTGAAAAAACCTCCCCAAAGCCTCAGCTTGTTTCTTAGTGATTTCTAGCCGATCGTTAATTACCTCAACTACCGCCTCACTTGAACCCATAATTTCTACTAAATCCTCTGCTTCTAGACTCCGAGCATCCATCAAATGCACCAACCTTGACTTGGGCGTTGAGGTATTAAGTTGATAGTGCAGATCTTCAAAATCCTCAATCAGTTTTACCAGCAATTCTAATAGCGCATCTTCTTCGGGAGTCAGATTTTGACGAGAGAGTAATCCTTCAACAATCTCCAAAAAAATCTCGTTTTCCTCTTCAGTTTTGATAATTCGAGGCTGATATTGAGAGAGCAAGCTACTGTAAATTTTTAGGTCAAAAGTAATAGTCATTTTTCCAGGTTTCCTTGTCATACTCGGCGTGAGTGAAAACGTATTTTATATAAATAATTTGCTTTTCATAGTTAATACTCGCGATTAAGCGATATTTATTTCCTTTGATATTAAAAACTGTAAAATTTCCAACTGCTTCAGCTTTGAGATAAACAGCTTGAACTTCAACAAGATTAGTCCAGGCTGCTTTACTGGCAATTTTATACCAGTCATCGAGCGCTTCGCCGGAATCAGCGTGACTTTGGCAGTAGTCTCTTAATTTTTTCCGACTGATAACGTGCATTTAGCTATCATTATGATATTTTCTAGATGTCTGAATCCCGTCATCATCTATTATATAGCGCGTCTAAATCATTTCAAGCAAATTTTTCTTGGCACTTTGATGGACAAGCTTTTCTCATCCCGCGCCAGCTAAGAGTTACTTTGAGAAGCTTTGTATAAATGCTGTTTAAGTGAGAAAAGAACGGACTGTAGCGATCGTCAAATTCAAATCCAGCGGCTTGCTCAAATAAGCAGAAGCGCCCGCTTCCAAACATCGATCGCGATCGCCTGGCATCGCCATCGCCGTCACCGCAATCATCGGTACCGACTGCCAGACAGGATCTGCTTTAACTCGGCGCATCAACTCAAAACCGTCAACATCCGGCAACTGAATGTCCATCAAAATCAAATTCGGCAGCAACTCCGGGGCCGCAGAGGCGGCGAGAATACGATCGACCATCGCCTTCCCATCCGCGAGTATCTCTACCTCGTACCCCTCCAATTCCATTACCTCACAAATTAACATTTGGTTAAAAGGCTGGTCTTCTACAACCAAAATCCGCTTCCTGCCAATTCGTAAAGCCATCGCAGAAGCAGGGACTAGCTTGGAATCCAAGGCACAAGAAGCAAAGTTTCCCAACTCTTGACGCATCTCCGTCAAAGGCAGCCAAACGCGGAAAACACTTCCCCGATCGCAAACTGATTGAAAAGAAACAGTCCCCCCGTGCAATTCTGCCAGTCGCTTCGTCAAAGCCAAACCCAAACCTGTACCTTCGTGGCGCCTAGTCAGGGAAGAATCCACCTGTTGAAAAGGTCGAAATAGCAAGTGCCAGCGGTCTTGAGGAATGCCTATACCGGAGTCTTTCACCTCAAAACACAAATAAGGAGTGCTGGCATTTACAGGAGAACAATCCGGCCGATAGTCGTCGTTTATTTCGCTGCCATAGGCCAGACGCCCGATGAGTTTAACTTGTCCTTGTTCTGGGGTAAATTTGATGGCATTGGAAAGTAAATTGATCGCAATTTGTCGCACTCGCCGTTCGTCGAGCCAAACTTTAGTAATGCGATAGTCGAATTCTAAAGATAAAGCTATCCGCTTTTTGTCTGCCCGAGGCTGCATCATTTTCAAACAGTCGGTCGCGAGTTCGTGAACGCGAACCGGCTGTAAGTTTAGTTCTACTTTCCCCGCTTCAATTTTAGAAAGATCGAGAATATCGTTGATTAGCTGCAACAAGTGCTGGCCGCTTTTTTCGATCAGTTCTACATAGTTGATTTGTCGATCGCTCAAGTGTCCGGCTGTTTGCCGCAGCAGCAAGTCTGAAAAGCCGAGAATGCTGTTGAGTGGCGTCCGCAATTCGTGAGACATCGAGGCTAAAAACTCGGATTTTAACTGAGAAGAATACTCTAATTGTTTGTTAACTTGGCGCAGATTTTCTTGTGTCTGAGTCCGCTCGATCGCCGCCCCCAGAGTCCGGCAAGCAGCCTCCAGAACTTCTTGGTGGAGGGCGGTTTGCAGTTTTTTGACGTTGCGGGACTCCAGCGTCAGTACGCCGATAATTGTACCGTCGGTGGCTGCGATCGGAAAAATGCCCAGTTGTCCAATTCCCGGATGCCGAAATTCCGGCACGGCATTGGGATGTTGGGCATAATCCTCGACGAACAAAGGTTGACCGGTTTTCACCACTTCCCACAGCAAACCGGTGCCGTAGGGAATGCCTTTGTCTAGCAATTCTTGCATTCCTGCGGCTACTGGTTCCCCGTAAGTAGCCAGAAATTGAGTAGAAACTTGGTTATAAATCGCCGCCGCAAGCCGATCGTTTCCCTTGCCGCTAATCACCTTGACATCTCCGAAAGCTGCATTCATTGCCCCTACCAGATAGGTGAGGGCAAACTGACCTATTTCTTGCAAACTGTGAGAGTTTTGCAACCGTTCAGTTAAACCTAACAGAAATGTCAGCCGCCGGACTTCTGCGTTCAAGCTAGCTTGGGAGTTTTGGTATACCGTAACATCTCGAAAGGTAAACAGCCGTCCGCCGCTGTTGGTAATCGTGGCGCACACCTCCAAACAAACCGCATTGGATTGCTCGAAATAAAATGATAAACTTTCATCCTGAGATTTTTCCAGTGCTTGCTGAAACTGTTGCCACTGCTGAACTGACAAGTAACCCCGATCGACAATTTCGGCAAACAGCACATCGCACTTGGGCTTTGTTGCGAGCCATTCAGGGGACAGTCCCCAGATTCCGGCCAATTTTTTGTTAAACAAAACTAAGCAGTCAGACGAGTCGAACAGAGCGATCGCATTGTCTACTTGATTGAGAATTAGTTCTTGGTTTGCCCTCAACTGCTGCCAGTCTATCTCCATTTTTTTTGTGTCTGTAGCTCTTAGTTTTGTTGTCATAACTTTCTACGGATATGGCAAAAGCGATCGATCCCCCTTTACTTAATTTGACATAATTTTAGGTTTTTTGGCAGTGAGGGCGATCGATCTGCCTTGTGATCTCAGACACTTGCTTGTTTCGTAGGGCGATCGGAGCCAGCTTTGAACTGCATCGGCTACACTGCTTAATCATCAGGTAATAAGGAGGGAAAGCATGATGACAGAAGGAGAATCTTGTAATAACAATGCTGTCGAAGTTGATGTCCTCTGACTTGAAACTATTGTGTTTCACCCTGTGCTAAATTTACCCATAATAAAAACTAATTGGTGTGATAATAAAAGAGCATATGTCAAAATGCAATCACGACTTTACCCTTAAACTGTATTAGCAATAACTTGGTTATTTCGATTAACCGATCGAGCAAATGTTGCGTTAAATACAACAGGGGTAAGGTGTGCCCTAAGCACGCGAAGGAAGTGATATCGTTTTTGATTGCATCGGTATTGTTCAAATGTCCAAACAGTCAGTTGTCCCGAAATCATAATTTTAGTCAACTGTCAACTGTCAACAATCATCTCGCTCGTGCAACTGGAATTGATATGATATCAGTTTCAAAAAAGCAACTTTAGGGTCGTGTTCCCAACCCATAGACAATCAGTTATTCCCACTTCTTTAATCTAAAATAGTTCGACTGAGCGCTCACCCCGAAGTCTAAAATCTAAAATGGTATGAGTTATTACGATCGCACTTATGAGTAAGGTGCGCCATAAGCGCCCTACAAATGTGATTAAGTGCGATCGCACTTAATGTTTCTTAGGCTTTTGAGGAAAAGGAATGCCCAAACTTTCGTGAAAAACAAGCTGAGTTTTATAAGTCAAGCGCCGGTTAACTTGTTTGATAATTTTTTCCAAAAGCGCATCGCCGGTTTTTTCTATCAAAGGCTGAGACATCGATCGAATAAACTTGGGAAAGCAAACTCCCACAGCCAAATCCAGCTTCCACGTAGCACTGGTAATCGCAGGTGGCAGCTTAGCACGTTCCGAGCTCGGCCAATCGGCGGCAAACTCCTGAGACGGTATCTCCACTAGCTTCATCGCCGATCGAAAATCCACCTCATACCCCGGCGAGGTATAATTCGGAACCGGAATAGTCTTAATCAAATAGCAGCCTTCAGCGTCAGGAGGCAGCAACTCTAAACCAATTCTCGCTTCAACGCAGTAGCCAAAAGCCCCAAAACGCCCGATTAATAAATCATAGCCGTTTTCGCCGAGCGGCTGGGCCTTCATCGGCGAAGCGCACTGGCAAAACCAAGTCTTGTGGTTGTTCAAATGCTTCGCCACCGTCTCCGCATCCGCGTACATCTCCATGCTGTCTTCAAAATGCGTGTGAAACCAAATCGGCTCAACTTCCTCTCCTGCCTCCGCGCTGCCACTTTCGGGCTGTCGGAAACTCACATCTGGGTAGTAATTTTGGTCAGAAGTTTCAAAAGTTTGATATTCAGCGGAATCCTGCTTCATCCTATGCTCTCCTGTAATACGCGCCAATGGATCTAGTTGGGGATGTGTTAAGAGAGTTTCCTCCCTACAATTGAGAAGTCGATAGTAACAAAACTTACCCTAGTTCAGCATAACTCGACTTATGAAAGCATTTGTAGCAGGAGCCACAGGTCAGACTGGCCGCCGAATCGTCGCAGAATTGGTCAAGCGAGGCATTCCCGTGCGCGCTTTAGTCCGAAATCTAGAGACAGCTAGGCAAATTTTACCACCGGAGGCTGAGTTAGTGACAGGGGATGTATTAAATGCGACTTCCCTGGGCGATGCCATCGGCGATAGTACGGTGTTGCTGTGCGCGACAGGGGCAGCCCCTGGTTTTGACCCGACAGCGCCTTACAAGGTGGATTTTGAAGGTACTAAAAATTTGGTGGATGCAGCTAAGGCTAAGGGAATTGAGCATTTTGTGCTCGTGACTTCTCTGTGCGTCTCTAACTTTTTTCACCCGCTGAATTTGTTCTGGCTGATTCTGGTTTGGAAAAAGCAAGCCGAGGAGTATTTGCAAAAAAGCGGCTTGACTTATACGATCGTCCGTCCGGGCGGTCTCAAAAATGAGGATAATTCAGATGCGATCGTCATGGCTGCTGCGGACAAACTATCAGACGGTAGCATTCCCCGCACTAAGGTAGCCCAAGTGTGCGTGGAGGCGCTGTTTGAGCCGACTTCTCGCAACAAGGTTGTGGAAATTGTGGCGAAGTCGGAGGCTCCGCAAAAGAGTTTTGAGGAGTTGTTTGCTGCTGTGATTTGATTGAATTAGGCTCGCTTGGGTTCGGTGCGTCAGACAAAAAACAATTTGATTTGGGTCAAAGATTTGGGCTGACGCACGCTACACCAATTTTCCGATCGCCAAATCTGGCAAAATCTTAATAGTTTTACTATTCGCCGTTGAAATTTCCCTCTCTCAGCATGAAAACTCTCAAGTGGCCAGCTTGGTTCCCCTATCCGATTTCGTGGTTAAGGGCATTTGCTCTCGCTCAGAGTTTTAGTTTTGTCCTTCGCAGGGGCATTCCTTTTGTCAGCGACGATATCGGCTTTCTGACTCTACTGCTGGCGGCTTGGCTGATTCAGTTACCTTTGTTTTCTATTTGTCACTTTTTAGCCGTCAAAATCTTAAATCCCTTACTAATTACGCTGCCGAGCCGCTTTCGCGTTGCGCGCAAGTTCAAGCGCCGACACACGGGTATGCGATCGCACTTGCGAGAAGGCTTGAATGCTTTAGTAGTGATTTTTTTTGCATTCAATCTGTCACTGTTGGTGCAACTTGCGATTTTTTATTGGCCCGCGCGATCGATCGATCCGGCTCAATTACTAACAGGAGTATCTACTCTAACAAATGTTGCGATCGCCGGTGAATTCGATTTCTGGCTCATCAAATTGGCTGGGGTTTTATCGAGTTTAACCCTGTTAGCGGCGCCGCTATATCAATACGATTTTCGGGTGCGCCGGATGCGGGCGGCTCGAAGATTAGCCGAAATGGCGGATATGGAAATGACTTGGCTAGAAGCTGAGAAATTGGGCCGTCGAAAAAGGGGTTTGCTGAGGCGATCGGAAATTCAAATACTCGGATTTCTACTTTTAATCGGCGCTGTGATTGGCGGCGGTGTTTTTTTTGTTGCCAATTTGCGGGGAAATCAGCAGTTGTCACAGTCGGCGAGTGAGGGGAGACAATCTCCGCCGCTGGCGATGAAAACCGGCGATCCTTACATTCGAGCCTTAATGCGTACTATTTCTGCTAGCGAGTCGAATGTTTCTCGGCCTTATCACGTTGTTTACGGTGGCAAATACGTATTAGATTTGAGCCGCCATCCTGACTGGTGCGTGAAAATTGTTAACGGCCCGAATCGGGGCAAGTGTTCTACGGCAGCGGGCAGGTATCAATTTCTGACTACGACTTGGAAGGAGAAGGCTAAGCGCTATCATGCCCGTCCTGCTAATTTTTTATTCTGGGAAGATTACAGTTTTGAACCAGAAGATCAGGATGCTGTGGTTTATGCTTGGTTGAGCGATCGCAAGTTTTGGAAAGTTGATATTTCTGAGATGTTGCGGCAGGAAAGATTAATTGAGGTATTGCGGATGCTTTCAGGAACTTGGACGAGTTTGGGATATGGAATTGAGAACAATTCTATGAGTTCTCGTTTGCCGAAAGTCTACCGGGAAATGCTGCGCGAAGAATTGGCAAATCCTGGTTCTTAGGGAGTTAAATCTTCGCTGTTAACAGTTAATTGTTAACAGTTAATTGTTAACAGTTAATTGTTAACAGTTAACGAATGTTATTGGTTATTAACAAGCCAAAGCGATTAAAAAATAACCACTAACAAGTAACGAGTAACTAATCCCTCAATTTTGGTAAAAATGCTGTCAGGCATTTGTACAATTCTAATCCCGGCGCAGCTTGCAGCGGATAAAGCTTGTCGAAATTAATTGGGTTTCCCGGTGCTAATTTCCACTCGGTTTGCTGTGCTGTTTTCGGGGAAATTTCGATCGCTACCGTGATGTTAATAATGTTGTTCTGCTGGGGGATTCCCCGGAAGCAGTAACTTTTTCCCGTGCGTTTGTCGGAATCGCTGCCGGTGATGTATATATCTTGTTTGCGAAATTGGATTTCTCGAAAAGGTCGATCGAGCACAAAGGAGTCTCGGTAGCGGTAGTCTCCGTCGGGTAAGCTTTGGACAGTCGGCCTGATTTGAGCTAGAACTGTTGGTGTTGCAAGAGTTAGGAGAGTGAATTTTAAAATTGGCAGTTTGCAGTCAAACATGGGCCGGGTAGGGGTAACTTAAAAATTAAAAATAGTAACAATATAGCTGAGATTTTTTTAAAGTGTAGATAAACAATAGTCCCGACTGTTTTTAGCTCGCAGTCTGAAACCCTAGATTTTCCGTTGGTAGCTCGATAGCCGAATCGCCTTGAAACCCTTATTCTACGGTTGGCAATCAAAAACTGTCCGAAGTATTGGATAAAGTGATTGAAGCACAAAGCATAAAATATTGTCAAAAACATGAAAAAATCTCAATCTCAGTCTTTAATTCTGTGGCGGCAAGTAGGTGGCGTGGCGGCTTTGCAGGGAGCAATCACCCTGACTTGGATGCTTTACCGATTGTATTTACCTCAACTTTTAGCTGGATTTGGTTTTGCAGGATTCGACAGGGGTATCGGAATTTTAGAGGATTCTTTGGCAATTACGATCGAACCTTTTGCTGGCTGGCTTTCTGACAAGCAGCGTCACTGGATGGGAACTCGTTTTCCGCTAATTGTTGTCGGCACTATTCTGTCGTCTGTGCTATTTATTGCGATTCCGGCTATTTTTATTTTCGGCAATCCAGTTTCGCCCCTGCGCTGGATGTTGCCTGTGGTAATAGTAGCTTGGTCGATCGCAATGGCGATGTTTCGATCGCCCGCAGTGTCGCTGTTGGGCCAATATGCAACTCAAAGCCAGTTGCCCCAAGCCATGAGTTTGTTGGTGCTTGTAGGGGGATTGGCTGGGGCGGCAAGGCCTGTTGCGGGAGATTTTATTCTGAATTTGGGGCCCGCTTTTGCTTTTGCTATTGGTTCGTTTGTATTGTTGGGTGCGGTGGCTTTTTTGCGATCGGTTAATCCTGATGCTGCGCTGTCGGAATTGCCACCGGATACTGCAATTTCCGAGACAGTTTCTATCACAGCGCTGGGATTAGTTGCGGTGACGGGCATGGCTGTTGCTTGGGGAAGTCGGGCGATGGGGGAACGGATTTTGCCCCATGTTTTCCAAACTCAAATCGCGGGTGTTGATAGTAAGTTGTTAATGGCGGGATTTACTTTGGCTTTAGCTGTTGCTTCTTTGCTGGCTGGGGTGATTGCGGTGCGCTTGGGAAACCAGCGGATGCTGTTGGGTGGATTGGTAGCAACGGCGGTTTTGCTGTTGGCAATGGTTTTTAGTCAGGGGTTGGTGATGGTGGCTGCGACTGTTTTGGCTGTGATTTTTACCAACAGTTTGATTACTACTGGTACAGTTCCTTTTGCTTTGTCTCTGGTACCTCCGCGCCGGGGAGGATTGGGCGTAGGGTTTTATTTTGGTGGTTTTTCACTGGGGATGACTTTTTACTCTGTGGTGTTTGTGGCACCAAACGTGGTTCCTGCTGTGACAACGGCGATTGTAGGGGCGATCGCCTTTTTGGTTGCTGGTGTCTGTGTCGTCGCGGGCGATCGGTTTAAACAAACGCGCCCTGTTACAAATTAATAAGAGTTATTATGCAGTTTAACTTGATCCCTGCCTATCGTGAATAATTATTTCATGATTTCATCTCTATTACCCATCTGAGGAACAATAGAAATATTGAGCAAGCCCTGAGAAATTTTACGGGCGCATATCTAGGGATTAATTGAGGATACTGCTATGTTTTGCCTGACGCGAGAAACACAAAATTTAGGGCGGGTTGAAACCGGAAATTCGGAACGGCGAGGCTCTATCACCTCTGCGTCCAAAACAATCCGCATTGCCCGATCGCGAGTTTACAAAGATGAGGCTTTGGTGTCGGCCGCGCTGGCGGAACTGCCAGCTCTTTTGGCATCCCTCGAAAGCTTTCGCGAGCGGTAAACTTTGGCTTTTGTATTGCTATATATGGCGCGTTGAGGTTTGTGATAGTGACTGCCAACCAAGCAGAGGCTGTGTTGATTGCACCTACAATCCTCCTCGATTTGAGTAGAGTTTTGCTGTACTGCGCTCGAACGGAACGCAGAAACCTGGTTGTTTACACAAAAACATTTCTACAGCGTTTTGTCCTGGTATAAAAACCAGGTTTCTTGGGTTTTTGTCAGTAAGTCCTGTGTTAACAAAATTTATTTGTGAGTGTCATCGGGTGCGATCGATGCCTCTACCTCTTGGGAGGAACGGCTTAACATAGAGTCGTGCAGGTGTTCACTGTGCTGCCGTTCTTGAGCCATTAATTCTCTGGCTTTTTCTTCAGTAATTCCCTCGCTAGGTGTTTCTAGCTCGTGGGAGGAACGGTTGAGCATAGAGTCTTGCAAGTGTTCGCTATGCTGCCTTTCTTGTGCAATTAGTTGTCTAGCTTTTTCTTCTGCGTTCATGAGTAGTTTCTCCAATTGCTTGTTAGAATCGATTCTTATATTAAGATGCCACAATTCGAGGGTAAATGTAGCAAGATTTACAGATTTTTTTACAAAAATTTGTATGATAAAAAGTTGAGTCTGCTGGCGGTGGGTATCGGGAGCGGTGGTTGCCGAGCTAAATTATTGCCAGACGCCGGAAAAGATATTCTTGACTGCGATCGCAATTCGATTTAAGTCTTCCTTCAGCAACGGCGGCCAAGAAACTCCTTTGCGCAGTCCTGCTTCAAATTGCTGCAAACCTTCTACTGACAGTAAATGCAGTGCCGAGATTAATTGTCGATCGAGCATTGGAGATTCTTGCAGGCCCTCAAACAATATTTTTAAAGCTAATAAAATCGATGTCACCTGTCCGGGTACCGGAGGCTGACCTTGTTTGAGACGCATCAGGAAGGCGTCGGGATTTTTCTTGGTTTCCAGGGCGGTTCCTTGGTCTATCAGAAAACTGCGGGCTGTTTTGTAATCCATTTGACGTGCGATCGATCTCCGGCAATTAATTAGCTGGCATTATATCACTTTATGTCTCGCTCAATCTGGTAATATCTTTCGATACAGGCTAAACTACAGCTACTCGTTAGGTGCGCCAGCCTTGTACCCGAAAGCTACTCGTGAGGTCGCATTGTCCAGTCAGGGTAAGAGCATCTCAATCATGCTTGACAAAAGCACTTGAGAATTTGCATCATATAGTCATTATTCATCGCAGCC
>NZ_JAUBSF010000206.1:0-1973 GCF_036704615.1 Microcoleus sp. K4-B3 | reverse complement strand
ATACTGATGATCGATAAAAAAGTCATTCTGGGTTCACGAGTATTTATACTCATCGCAAAAGTGACACGCTCCCGATTTAGCTTCTGCTGTTGTTTCTGAAACAGAACTAACGGCTTTTCCGACTTTTTCTGTCAAAAATCCTTTCGTTTTTTGAAAGTTTTGAGAAATATCAGGCAGTGCTACTTCGATAGTAAGTGACCTCTCTCAACTTAATTTACTGTTTCCAAGTGATTATAGTATAGCTTCTATTTTTAATACTCATAATCTGAGTTAATCAGCAGTAAAAAAAGCTCCTGCCGTTAAGCAGGAGCCTTTTTCGATTAGACAATCAAATCAGAAATAAATTCGATCGATTAGTCTAAGTCTGGCATAGAAAGTACCGCTTCATTTTCGCGATCGATACCCCTCTCAAAGCCAGCGACAGCCGCGCGAGCGCGACCAGCGTGCCACAAGTGGCCGACCAAGAAGAAGAAACCCATCACAAAGTGGAAACAGGCCAGCCAAGAACGAGGTGACGTATAGTTAAACGCGTTAACTTCAGTTGCCAGGCCGCCCACAGAGTTCAGAGAACCCAAAGGAGCGTGAGTCATGTACTCAGCAGCGCGGCGAGCTTGCCAAGGCTGAATGTCGTTCTTGATTTTGTTCAAGTCCAAACCGTTAGTACCGCGCAAGGGTTCCAACCAAGGGCCTTGGAAATCCCAGAAACGCATCGTTTCACCGCCGAAAATGATTTCGCCAGTAGGAGAGCGCATCAGGTATTTACCCAGACCGGTGGGGCCTTGTGCAGAACCGACGTTAGCACCCAAGCGTTGGTCGCGGATCAGGAAGGTCAAAGCTTGCGCTTGAGAAGCTTCCGGGCCCGTCGGGCCGTAGAATTCGCTGGGGTAAGCAGTGTTGTTGAACCAGACAAAGCAGCAAGCGATGAATCCCATCAGGGACAAAGCGCCCAAGCTGTAAGACAGGTAAGCTTCGCCAGACCAGATTAAGGCGCGGCGAGCCCAGCCGAAAGGCTTGGTCAAAATGTGCCAAACACCACCAGCAATACAAATCAGGCCAAGCCAGATGTGACCGCCGATGATATCTTCCATGTTGTTGACACTGACAACCCAGCCTTCGCCACCAAAAGGAGAGCGAACCAAGTAGCCAAAAATCACAGCCGGGTTCAGAGTGGGGTTCGTGATAATACGCACGTCGCCGCCGCCCGGAGCCCAAGTGTCATAGACACCGCCGAAGAACATGGCCTTAGCAACCAGCAGCAAGCAACCGCCACCCAATAAAATCAGGTGATAGCCGATGATGTTGGTCATCTGGTTCTTGTCTTTCCAGTCGTAGCCGAAGAACGAAGAATATTCTTCGAGAACTTCCGGGCCGCGAACGGCGTGATAAATACCGCCCAAACCGAGAACAGCAGATGAAATCAAGTGAAGAACGCCGACTACGAAGAACGGGAAGATATCCGTAACTTCACCGCCGGGGCCGACGCCCCAACCCAAAGTAGCGATGTGGGGCATCAAAATCAAGCCCTGTTCGTACATCGGCTTTTCTGGGATAAAGTGAGCGACTTCAAACAAAGTCATTGCTCCGGCCCAGAAAACGATCAAGCCAGCGTGAGCGACGTGGGCGCCCAGCAGTTTGCCAGATAGATTGATTAAACGAGCGTTGCCAGACCACCAAGCGAACCCGGAGGATTCTTGGTCGCGACCGCTTGCGTAGGAATTAGAGAGCGTTACCACCCGGTAGAACCTCCAACGATTTTAGATTTTGGATTTTGGGTTTTTTTGTTCCCTAGTAGGGCACGGCATCACCGCGCCTGCGCCGGGGAATAGGGATTTGGATTTGAGATTAATTTAAAAAAATTAAATTAATCTCAAATCCAAATCCAGATTTTTTTAAAGTGCGTTACCGCGAGGCAGAACTTCTTCAGGGAAGATGAAGTTTTCGTGGGGTTGGTCCGTAGGAGCCATCCAAGCACG
>NZ_JAUBSF010000116.1:0-17875 GCF_036704615.1 Microcoleus sp. K4-B3 | reverse complement strand
CTTGCCTCTGACTCTCGATCGCACGCTCTCTTAACCTAGCCCACGTAATATGCGATCAATATATTCAGCAAGCCCTAATTAGGACGATTTTAATTAGAGGCGCGCTCGCTTATTTGTGCGGCAAAATCACATCAAAAAAAGCATCCTCCAAATCATAACCAAACATCTGCGACATGGCCATCAACTTCGATTTACTGGGGATTCCCTGCTGATTCAACCAATCAGTCAACACAAAAATTTTGTTCATCAAAAACATTTCCAAAGCTTCAGGATTGTACTGAATACCTTGGGTTCGGTGAAACTGGTGCGGCACCAACATCGCCGCATAGCGCGCCAATTCTCCCGCTTTCCAATCCAGCAAAAATGGCAGCCAAGGGTAACAAGCATCCAAGCGAATAAACCACAGTCGCACTTCGGGAATTTCTGAAATTTCTCGCGGATCTAACTCTTCGCGCGGATACTCAATTTCAAATTGTAGCTGTTGTTCGTTTTGGGCGATCGCTCCTGCTGCCAGCCACTTTTCAATTACAGTCCGCACCGGAGACAAATCTAAACTGTTTATGCGATCGGCATTTATCGCTATCATAATACTCATAAAAAGTCAGCCTTATAGCATTAAGTTTTATCTATAATACCACCAATTACCAATCACCAATCACCAATTATATCAAATCTGTTAAACCCCGTACACTAGAACTGTTGCAGGTCTTCGCAAAATATCTTGAAAAGCATCGGCGTTAATCCCCGTTTATCAGCGGTTTCCCTCTTGCATCAAAGATTTATGCCATCTTTTCTACTACTCGTTGCCGAAGCATTACCCATTTTTCCCAAACTTGCTATCTTGCAAAGAATTACCAATCCCCTGGATAATTCCCCGCCCGATCAAACCAATTCCCCGCCCTATAACCTGAGTCAAAACGTAAACAACCCCAGCACCCAACAGCGAAATAACCGCGCGAACTCTAGGTGCGATCGCATCCCTGGTTTCCAGCAGCAAAGTCAAGGCTAACTGCCACCCAGAAAGCTGCGCTAACTCCTGATTTCTCGGAGCATAAATAGAAATTCTATTAATTCCAGAATCGCCCAAAACAAACAGCCAAAACCTGCTTTCAAAAATAGCTTTCGGTTCCACAAAATAGCTATCCCAGCGATATCTCCACGACAAATTATTCCGAAAAAGCTCAATTTCTCGTGTCGAAATCAACTTACCATCGTAAAAAGATTGCTTGATTTCCTCAATATTCGCCAAATTATTTAGTAGAGGCTGTACCACTCCGCTAGCAACTTGAATCGCCAAATTTTCTAACAAACCTTCAGCTCGCTGCATGGCTTGCGGGCTGCCAGCAACACAAGAAATATTGTCAACTGTTAGAGGAATTTCAAATAGCAAATGTGCAAAAAAATCAACTGTCATCGGGATTTTGTCAAGTATTTCTGCTGCAACTGCATCAGCATCTGCCAGCAGCACCGGCACAACTTCTAAGCCGCTGCCTGCTAAGAGATTAGGAGTGCTTCCCCCTTCAGTCTCTGCCAGTTTCAAGCTTGTTTGACTGCCCTCAAAAACCCTAGTTTCTTCAGTTTGCAGTGTATAGTATCTGCCAAAAAAATCTATGATTGTCGCCTCCCATAAATCCAGTAAAATAGCAGGCATTTTTTGCGACAATTGAGTTTGCTGCACTTGCGAAAAGCGCAATTCTTCCAGCAAGTCTTCTAACTTCCGCAGGATGGAGCTCATCAATTCGCGCTTTTTTGTCGATCGCAAAATATCAATTTCCAAAGGCACGCCAGTCAAATTCACCAAATCAAACTGCAATTTAGCAGCCACCGAGTCAAACAAGCTACCTTGCCAATTAGTTACAACCGCCAAAGATTCAGCCGAAACTTGGGAATTCGCTACTTGCAATTGAGAACTATTTAACAAATTTTCCCTTCTTGGTTCTCCCGTCTTTGTTCTCCCGTCTTCCTCTTCCTTCTTTCCTCCAACCTCTTCCCTTAAGCGACCTCCGTTAAATCCGTTGCTGAACTTCCTCCTTCCCTCTGCCTTCTCCCCTTTTCCTTCAAATAATAACTGACTGACAATCCAGCGAGCGGCCAGCAATTCCCTGCGGCGCCCGCTGAGTACAACCCCATCTAAAATAGATGGCAAATCTGTCGGATCTGCGGCTCTAACCTCTTGCAAATCAGCTTTGACAACAGCCAAAGCTGCATCTATTTCCCGCAGTCCAGACAGACAAAAATAAGCCAGCATTTTTTTGTGTACTCGCGTATCAACTGTCGGCTCATCTGCATTTTTCTCTGCAATTGCTGGGGAGTTTTCTACTGTTTGAACCCCCGCTGCATTTAGTTCTATTTCCGGGTTAGTTGCCGAATCCGTCGCCCAATAAGTACGACCAGATGCCACCGCGCGAATAGCTTCGATTGTCAGGGAAATATCTCTACCTTTAGGACAATACCCATTCGCGCCGGCAGCCTGTACCTCCGCCAACTGCTCCGGTGTCAGCGGCCCGCCTAGCAGCAACAGTGGCAGGTTGGGGTACAAATTTTTGAGTTCGCGACAAAATTCCAGCGCCTCTGTTTGACCCGATCGCCAATTTAAAGTCTCAACAGCCAAAATGGCCAAATCAGCAGGCTTCTTGGCTGTTCCAGAGTCTATCGAGCGAGCTTCTAGAATCCCCAAAGCCTCGGTTTCCGTTGAAACCTCTGCGACAACTTCCAAGTCTGGATACTGCTCGCAAGCAACTCGCAGCCCCAGCCGGAAAATGGGGTCGCCATCGATCGACAGCAGTTGGAAATTACTCACTCGATTTTACATTTGAGATTTGAGAGACCGATCGCGCCAAAACCCAATTACTCGGGGATCAAATTACCATCAGGAGGCCCAGCCGATTCTGGAATCGAGGGCGGCGCGGGTTCCGGAGCCGGAGCCGGAGGAGCCGGTTCCGGAGCCGGAGCCGGAGCCTCTTCTCTCGCGGGCGGATAGTAAGGTTCCGGCTCCCTTGCGGGCGGATAGTAAGGTTCCGGTTCCGGCTCTCTAGCAGGCGGATAGTAAGGTTCCGGTTCCCTTGCGGGGGGATAGTAAGGTTCCGGCTCGGGAGCCGGGGCCTCTTGGCTCGCGGGGGGATAGTAAGGCTCGGGAGCCGGAGCCTGCTCGGGAGGAGGCGCGTACTCCTCTTGTCGGGGAGCCGGCGCGTACTCCTCCTGTTGCGGAGCCGGCGCGTACTCCTGTTGCGGAGCCGGCGCGTAATCGCGAGCGGGTTCCGGTGGCGGTGCACTGTTGGCTCTAAGTTCAGCACTCCAGCGCCCGATCGCACCTGCCGCCTCTGAATACAGCGCCCTACCGTAACCGATTTGGGAAGCCGTATCGATCGCCGCTCCTAGACTGCCTTGAGACGCCAATTCCGAAGCTCGATCCAGAATCGGTCGGTCTTGAGCAACTTGCAGTTCGCTCACCCACTGATAGACATTATCCTGAGCTTTAGCGTACAAAGTCCTACCGCTCTTAATTTCCGAAGCTTTTTCAATAGCAGCACTAAGTTTTCCTTGCTTCGCCAGGGCGATCGCTTCATCCAAAAAAGGCTGATCTTGAATAACTTCTATGCGTTTCGTCCACTGAGCCAAAAGAGTTTGCGCTTCTATTCTGCGGGGGCGGTTTTGAGCGATCAGAACTACCTGAGCGATGCCGCCCTTGAGTCCTTCAACCGTTTGCGGTTCTGCCAACTGCTTCGCCAAGGTCAGAAAAGATTGGTCTTCGATCCGCTGAATTTCCCGGCGCCAAGTAGCCACCAAAGTTTGAGCGTGAACCCGCCGCGGCTGCTTGAGTCCGATGGTTTGCGCTTGCTCGATCGCGAGTCTAAACGTCCCTATCTGACCGACACTAGCGATCGTATTCGCCACTTGCAGCCGCAGCAAATCTTGAAACTGCACCTGCAAATTTTCAATTTGAACTTGAGCTTGCTTGTACAGAGGGCGACCCGGAGCAATTTGGCTAGCAGCCCCCCGGCCTTCCAGCAAGCTAAAAATGTGTTGCGCCAGCGGTGTTGATATCGACTGGTTCCAGGTCACTGCCTGAGCCCTACCCAACTGCATCAAATCTTGAGCTTCCGCAAACAGCGGCGAATCCTGCGGCACCACAGAAGCAGCCTCGATCGCCCCCGGCAGGTCTTTCGCCCCCAACCGTTTAGTAGCCATTGCCAGCAAAGTCCGGCTCCAGCCCTCAATTTCCTTCTCAGCTTTAGCGCGGGCAAAAAGCTGCGAGTCTATTTTACGAGCCAGGACGATCGCCTCAGCGAACTTTTGCGGAGTTCCGTCCTGCGCCAAATCTCTAGCCTCTTGCAAGCGCTGCCAGCCGTTTCTTTCCAAAGAAATCTGCTGGATCAGCTCGTTGTACCGTTTCTGACTCCAGAAAACATTTTCCAGCTTAAACAGAGCTTGAGCATAATCCCAAGCCTTCCTTAAATCCTCACTTTTCAAAGCTGCTAGGGCTGTATCGTAGAGTTTTTGGCCCTCCTGCCAATTTTTTTCCCAAGCAGTCACAGCCTCCTGTACCTCTGGGTAAGACGGACTGGTTTTCGGAATTTTCGCCACAATCTCCAGAGCGCCTTTCAAATCGCCCAGCTCAATTTTTGCCCTGGCAAATCCCAGAATGGCTTTCGACCATTCTCCTATCAAATGTTGACCCTGCGAGTATAGCGGATGTTCTTTTGGCCAAGCCTGCACCAGCGCCATTGCCGATTCTAGCTGTTCTAGCTTGCCCGACTTAGCCGCTTGCTGAGCGCAGTAAAGTCGCTCTCCATCCGCCGCCAGTGGCGACAGTTGCTGGCAATTGGGCGGCGGCGGCATGGTCAGCAACCACAGAAATGCAGCAGCCCCCGTTACTCCAAATCCCACCAGGAGACTCAGCCAGATAAGTTGCCACTGCCAAAAAGTTCTTTTTCCCTCGGTCGGCTGCGCCGTTACTGAGGAACTCGCATCGCCTGTCGCCTCTGCACTGAATTGTGCCGTCGGTTTGGGGGATGGGTTGTATTGCGGTGGTGTGTGGAATTGGTCAGATTGTCGTCTCGCCATTACTTCAGCCTGTCCTGTAATGCGCACTAGAACGTGACACTCCCACATCAAATCATAGATTGTGATGTCGGCTTCTGACTCCTGTTAAGGAGATCGAGAACTTCCTTCAAGGTACTGGCAATCTTTCCCTCTACGGCGTTTTATAGTGAGGTTCGTGTCTGGCCCCACTGGTTGCTTCTGAGCATTTTCGGTTCTCGAAGCACGTAAATCATACCAGTTATCAAACAGTTATTCACATATCCCGCGGCCGTTTAGCAAAAAAAACAGTATAAAGCCCCCGTCAGTCGATCGATTTTAGATTTTAGATTTTAGATTTTACTCCGCAGATAAATTTGGAGGGGTTTAAGTAAGGTCTAATCATAAATTTGGGTCATAAATTCCCTTTATTAAGACTCAGCGCTTGAAACCGGAACTACACAAAACAAACTTTCGTCCACTCCAAGCGGACTAAAAAATCAAGGGGGTACAAAAGCCCAATTTGGTCTAAACTCTTACCTGTAGCGGGTAGAACTGATTTTTTTTGTTTAGTCGTATTTATTCCCGATCGCCAAGTTTGGCGATCGAGTTTCACTCTTCTCTACTGTGCCAAATTCCGGCGGGAGACGGCAAAAAAACCGATCGAGCGCAGCTAAATACTTAAATCCTTTTATACGACCGACAGGTCGAGCCAAAAGATCGGTTTTGCTTCCAACAGCAGCGACTTTATCGGTTACGAAGCCTTTGGCGTATCGCTGACACTCGATGCTTGCGCTGCGGACTCTGCCGTTCGATAACCGTAGAAATCTATCCGGTAGTCTACTATTTTGACACCTGTTTGCTGCTGGATTTGTTCGATCAATTCGATCGGCAGTTCCACATGAACGTCGAGAATCTGAGTCGTATCCAGACAGTTGACGTGAGAGTGAGAATCGCTGACATTGCCGTACAAGCGTCCCTCCGAGCGTTCTATGCACTCAATAATCCCTTCTCTCGACAAAGCTTCTAGATTTTGATAAACCGAAGTATGCCCGATCGAATGCGCTTGTTGGTTGAGGCGATCGTAAATTTCGCGAGCCGAGAGGTGTTCTTTTGCCTCCCACAAAAGTTCTAGAATAAATCGACGCTGGCGGCTCAAGCGCATTCCCATCGCCTGACAGCGGTTTAAAGCATCTTCTAATGAACGAATTGGTTTCACAGCTACCGCCTTATAAAGCCTGCTCGATTTTTAATTCAGGTACAATATTGCACGCCCACATATTCACTAATTCTAACGCAGGGTTACCCAACAGTAGAAGGTAGAGGGCAAAAATTTCGACTGAGTGAATTTTTTCGAGTTGCTGCTCAACTCATGCTGCCAGCACCCACCAGAAAATTATCCGCCTCAAAAATATTGCTTTGACTCTATCTTCTACTGCAACAAGTCCTAGTTTGAGGGTGCTCTGAGGGCGTTAACGAGTAACTTGGCGATTTCCGAGAGTTGCTTTTTGTTGAAGGTTTTGAGCAAAAGCTTGACTACCGCCTTCGGTTCGGCGGGAAGTGCTACTTGCTTCGATGCTGCTGCTGGGGCTGTTGAGGCGATTGGCTCTGCTGGTTTTGGGCTTGCTGCCAAAAGTAGCAAATTTTTACTCGGAGCGATCGCCTTGACTTTCCCCCCTTGCACCAAATCTCCAGCTTCTTTGAGTTCTTTGATAATCAGCGGAGCTAAGACTTTATAAGAGTTTTTGGGATTGACGATCGCGGCTCTAGCTGTTTTCACTAAATTTTGCCAAGTCTCAATTTTACCTCCCAACTTATAGAGGCGAACGCAAACAGCCGTCAACTCGGAGCGACTAGCAACCGATTCTTTCTGCTTGAACACCTGCAACATTTCTTTAAGTAAAGTCATCACTTCAACAGTAAAATTTGCAGGCACAGCGCCCGCTGTTGGAGCGGCGGGCGCACCAGACCCAGCAGCAACCGCCTGCACTTTGCCCGACGCCAATTTATTGAGGTGAGTTTCGAGTTGAGCAAAAACAGGCATCACCTGCTGCACGAGTTTTTCTCCCTCTTCATTCCTCAAGCCGAAAGGCCCCTCCAGTCGCCCCAGCAAGTCCTTAAGCGTATCAACTCCCTTTAAAAATAGGGATTCTGCCGTTTGGTCAACCTGCTTGACGGGCCCGTCCTTGAGCACCTTAAAACAATCTTCCAAGCGGTGAGCGGTTGTTTTAATACTATCTAAACCCAGCATGGCCGCCCCTCCTTTCACGGAATGGGCGGCTCGAAACATCTCTTGGACGCTTTCGGGGTCTTTCATCGTGGACTTCAAATCCACTAAACCATTTTCTAGAGTATCGAGGTGCTCCTTAGCCTCCTCTATAAACAAACGCATAATTCGGTCTTGCTGATCTGACACGACAGTCCTCCTAACAATCTCAGCACCCTCCAGAAAGCACCCTGTTCGCGGGAGAAAACGCGACTTCTGGCTAAAGTCGGAAGCTCCCATGCAAAACATTCTAGCCTGCCTCAGCTAGCAGACTCAAAATATTGGTGTCGGGGCAGTCTTAGCTCTAAAACTGGTGCGGTGGAGATTGAGTCTAGAGTTCTGAGGGAGTATCTGGAGCGATTTCAATGCCCATTCCTTCTTTCATCATCTGCTGATCCGTAATCAAATCGCTCAATTCCTTGACTTCGACGCCGATGTTTTGGCAAGCCTGTTTCAGTTCCCGCTCGAAGGTGTTGAGGTCGCCTCCGTAGCCGCAAAGCTCAGCGGCTGTGGCGATTCCTTGTTGGGCGTTAGCTTTGGCGCAGTCGATCAATTCAATGCCTTTGAGGGGTTGGGAGGATGCCATAATTTCAAACCGCAATTTATCTTTTCTCCCACTGTACCTAGAACGTTGAGGTCGATCGATCTATCGAAAGGCATGAAAAATTCTGCCTGTGCTGCGTGTTACCAATTGATTGATTTTTGGGGATTTCCTGCCAAGATAGCAGTAGTTGGGATTTTCTAACCCTTACCGTGACTAACTTATACTAAATCATGGTGAAAAACGTTCGCCTATCTAAAATGCACTGGCTCTGGAGCGTCCGGCACCGCCTGTTTGCGTCTGTTCTGTTCGCTATTGCAGTCGCTGTTTTCGTGCCGCCTGACTATCTCCCGCTGACTCGGATGCTGTGCATTTGGAACGCGGGCGCTATCAGTTTCCTGATTTTGACTTGGATGCTGATGCTGCAAGGCACTCCCGAACAGATGCGCCACCACGCTCAGCAGTTGGACGCCGGCCGCTTGGCAATCTTAAGCACGATCGTGGCAGCCGCTTGTGCTAGCTTGTTGGCGATCGTCTTCCTGCTGCGCGATACCAAAGGCCTGTCCCCAAATTTACTATTTCTGCACTTAGGGCTTTCTGTCCTCACAATTGTTGGGTCTTGGATGCAGGTACACACTATCTTCACCATGCACTATGCCCGCAGCTACTACAAAAACCGCAGCAAGCAGCACGGCAGCTACTTGCAGGCGGGGGGTTTGGATTTTCCGGGCGACGAGGAACCTGACTACAAAGATTTTTTATATTTCTCCTTTGGTATTGGCATGACTTGCCAAGTTGCAGACGTGCAGATAACTTCTCGTTCCACGAGGTATCTCGTGCTTTTTCACAGCGTGCTGTCGTTCTTTTTTAACACCGCTATTCTGGCTATGAGCGTCAATATTATTGCGGGATTGAGTTGACATTATTCTGTCCCAGTGGAAAGTTTCAGCCTAATAATAGTTCGACTGTTTAGGTTATATCGGGCGGTCTATCAAAGTTATCTGTCCGAGTTGAGTATTTTAATAAAGTCCTGCTATCATTGGGATGGAGAACTAAGTATCATGGTTTAGGTGACTTTTACAGTGACCAAGAAGAAACGGAAGAAAGAGAAAACATCTGCCCAAGCAAATAATAAAAACCAGTCTAAAGGTTTTACCACTCGTCGCGTCACAACAGAATTTACTGGATTCACTTATCACAAAATGCCCTCACTATCTGAGGGAATAACTCAAAACGAAAGAGTTGAATCCATTAAGAAATTAGGTAGAAACTTCGAGCAAAAATTTAAGACCTCTTTTGAAATATTGCAAAAACGAATTTTTCAGGTTGAGGCTTGTTCTTTACTATCGTTTTTTGCATACTATGATTTAACGACTTCACCTGGTATAAATCGTGAATGGGCTGAAAAAAATCCCATCCTTCAACATCATGTAGAATTTCTACAAGGTCTTCTTCTTCAGCATTCACAAGATTTATTTGATTTCAGACCAGCTCGACCACAAGACTTTGTTGAGTTTCGCCAACTGGTTCAGGATGTCACGCTTGGATTTAAAATGAAGTCTTTATCCCTAGCAGATCCATCGACAACCATAGAGCATCAGAAATTTATGGCAATAGAAAGGGTCAGGGCAGATACTCAAGCTGTACGTAACTGGGGATATCCCCAACAAGTTAAGCGGATTGTTTCGGATTTATTCTCAAGTCTGGATGATACGATTGAGCAAAAAATTGGAGTTCGAGTTGTATGTTTAGTAGAAATGTGGTTCAAAATACTCGATGTTGTTGAATCCAGAATCAATCAGCATCGGAATTTAACTCTGCCTTCACTCCGAGCCAAAAGCATCAAAATTGCTATCAAAAAGTATTATCAAGCTTTTCCCGATCTTACTTCATCTCCAGAAGACCTCTCAGCCTATGTTCAAGAGGAAGGTTTAACTCTTGACGGCTTAAGAGGATTTATTTATAGTGAGAGTGATGTACGACTAAAACATATTTACACATTAACACTCGATACATTTGTACGTGCTTATCCAAAAGCTGTTAATCCAGAAGCACTAAAAGATGTGCTGAATGTATGGTCGCTATCTTTTGGAGATTTATCAGGGTGGAATCCAGAACATTTATTTCTTGGCAATCCTGTTTGGCAGAAACCTCTCATCAAGCTTGAGGTTGGAACTTATTTCTGCCCAGTCATAACACTCTTCTTAAATGATTTCATAGATATTATGGAAGCTATTATTAAACCTCATCCTGAAATTTATAGAAAATATGAAGAGCGTAGGGGAAAGTTTTTGGAGCAAGAGATTTATCAGCTTTTCCAAAAAGCTTTCCCATCTGCTAAGCTCTATCAAGGTAGCGAATGGTTCGATTTTACAACCAAAAAGACTTTTGAGACTGACCTTCTGGTTTTACTAGACTCCCATTTGCTAGTTGTAGAGGCTAAATCAGGTAAAGTGACTGAAGCGACAAAGCGTGGGGCTTTTGAGAGCATAAAGACAATTGTCAAAAAATTAATAGTAGAACCATCCATTCAATCCAAAAGATTTTATGATTACCTAATAAAAAATCCAGGTTTGCATCAGTTGAAGACTCGCAAAGGCGAATTAAATGAAGTTGACTGTTCAAAAGTACGTGAGGTGGTTCGCTTGAGTATTACTTTAGAGTCATTAGGTACTCTTTTTTGTTGCTCAACCGACCTGAAACAAGCGGGTTTAATTGCACCTGATCTTGAAATGTCTCCAACTATGTCTCTTGCTGATCTCGAAATTATCTTTGAAATTTTAGAGGGAAATTGCGACAAACTACACTACTTAGGGCAGCGTACAGAATTTGAGAAAAATTCTAATTATAGTGGTGAGGAGATTGATTTACTTGCCTTCTATCTTGATACAGGGTTTAATATCTTAAATACTGAGTTCGCTCAACAGCGTCTTCGCTTACGTGGACTGTCAAACATTTTTAATCCATTTTTTCTGAGAGAATTACCTAAAAGTGAAACTCCTAAACCGAAGCCTAAATTAACACATTGGTGGAGAAGCATTATCCAGCATATTGAAGCACAGCAGCCTGAGCGTTGGACTGAAATTGGTTGTGTACTTCTCAATTTTACTCATGATGAGCAAATAAAGTTTGAAGAACAGTTCAAACGAATTAAAAAAATTGTCAATAAGTTTTGGCAACTACCCGATCACAATAATACTTGTATATTCATTAGTGAAGCAAGTCCCGAGCGCGCCGTAGTGGCTGGCTTCGCCTATAAGCGTATTGATGAAGAAAAAATAAATCACATAATGAGAAATACTCTGGATGAAGCTAGGAGCATTTCTCCTGTCAGCCGAGTTGTAGTTTTTGGGGTAGATGTTGAGCAAAATGATTATCCATACAGTGTAGTTGCCTGTCATCTCAGTGAAGATGAGAATGCTTTTTAGTAAATGGACAATTGACAAGGGAAAATATAGTTTGAAAGCTCGAAAATTGAAAAGTGTAGACCGCATTTTCATGCCGTCAGTCTTGGGAAATCGGTACGTCGTGCAGCAAACAGCAAGCAAGCTTGAATATCTGCCAGCTCCAAGTCAGGGAAATCTTCTAAAATCTCAGTAACGCTGAGGTTCTCAGCCAGCATTTCTAGGATGTCCGTGACTCGAATTCGCATTCCTCGAATGCAGGGACGACCGCCACACTGACCGGGGGTCTGGGTAATGCGAGTTAACAAGCCAGTCGTTGAGTTCATCAGGGGTTGCCTGCAAGTTGCTTTGTTTGTATCCATCTTAGAGAGCAATCATCTCGAAACCAGGTTTTTGCGTAATTCCTCATTTTGCTTGCCAAGTCGAAGTCATTACGAGTATGATTTAATAACAAGCAAAAAAGAGAGCCTCCATGAGGATCGAAGAAATACCCCTCAACCAGATTCGCCGCCCCCTGCCGCGAGTCAACGACCAAAGCAAAGTAGCCGCCCTCATGGAATCCATCCGCGAGGTAGGTTTAAACGAACCCATCGACGTGCTAGAAGTAGATGGTCAGTATTACGGATTTTCGGGCTGCCACCGGTACGAAGCTTGCCAGCGTCTCGGTTTAGAAACTATCCGCTGTAAAGTACGCCGAGCTACCCGTGCCGTGTTGCAGATGCACCTAGCCTGAGCCTCTCAACAGAAATTCACGACAGGCAAATATTCGATCGCCCAAACCTTTCTAAGAAGTTCGATCGACAATCACTAATAACAAGCTAAAAACCTATGACTGCCAACAACCACAAACAACATCTTTACCCCACCCGCATCAATATGTCAGCCGCCACCCGCTCTCAAGTAGTCGGGCTGCTCAACGCCACGCTGGCAACGACTCTGGACTTAAAAACCCAAGTCAAGCAAGCTCACTGGAACGTTAAAGGCATGGACTTCTACCAGTTGCACTTGCTGTTTGACGAAATGGCAACAGAACTCGAAGAATACGTTGATACGGTTGCCGAACGGGTCACAGCTTTGGGCGGTTTGGCTGTAGGAACAGCCCGCACAGCCGCCGCAGATTCGATCCTGCCAGAATTTCCTTTCGACATTGTAGACGGCAAAGAATACGTGACGGCTTTGGCCGATCGCTACGCGCCCTACGCCCAACACCTGCGAGTCGCGATCGACAAAACAGGCGAACTCGGCGACGCCGATACAGCGGATCTCTACACCGAAATTTCGCGGACAATTGACAAGCGTTTGTGGTTCCTAGAAGCGCATTTGCAAGGTTCTGCGACAACTGCAACAGCCTCCGCCCGGGAAAAAGTAGCCGTCAAATAGCAAGCTTTCAAGAATTGAACTTGCATCTTCATAAATTGCGAAACTGCTGTGGGGCGGGCCGAACAGCCCGCCCCAAAAATGTATTTCGTTGATGCTCCTGAGAGCTTAGGATCGAGAATATGTCCATTTATTAATTTGGATGAGTTTTTCGTGGCAGCTAATATTCCAGATTATGCTCCTCAACTGCAACGCCTGATGGAACAGGCGGGGCTTTCGAGCGATCGAGAACTCAGCCAAAAAGCAGGAGTTCCCGAGATCCAGCTAAGTCGCCTGCGTCGCGGCTTAGCCCTGCAAACCCGAGCCGACATCCTGCTCAAAATCAGTCAAGCTTTGCAAATTTCCTTAACCGAACTGCTCGCAACATTGGCGCCAGACTGTGTAGAGTTAGAACAGGCACTACCGACAGCGGTAGAACAAGAATATCAGCGCCTGCAAGCTTCGATCGAACAGCAGCGAGAATCTTTGATGCAGGAATTCCAGCTTTCTAGCGTGCAAATTTTAGAATCTTGGATGTTGCAGTGGCCGACTGCTGCGAGCAAAGCTCAGGAAAATCACCAGTTGCGGGCTCAGAAACTACTGCCTTTGCTGCGGCCAGTCGAGCAGTTATTGGAGCATTGGGGAGTGGAGTCGATCGCCCCAGTCGGAGCCGAACTGCCCTACAATCCGCAACAGCACCAGCTCATCGAAGGAACAGCCCAGCCGGGAGAACCCGTCAAAGTTCGCTACACAGGGTACAGACAAGGCGACAAACTCCTCTACCGCGCCAAAGTTAGCCCAGTTTGATTAATACCAGAAGGCATTCGGCAGAACAAAGATTGTCCCCTCTCAAAATTCACTCCCGGCGAAGCGCTGCGACTCCGATCGGCGTTACGATCCGCGACGAACACCATCTTTTGCACTCAAAACTATTCTCCCGCTCTCAGGCTCTGGCGCTTTCCCCCTTTCTTATTTGGCTCGGAGTCCATCTCGCAGCTATACTAGCCTAGTCTGGCTAGAAATTCTGACATTCCCACCGCAAAATATGAGTCCTGTAGTTAAAATTATTCAGCCCTCTGGCATTTTAGACGGCACCAAGGCAAGTCAATTCCGCCAAGAGATTAGCGACCTAGTGGAAGCGGGAGCCGATGTGGTATTGATAGACTTCACTGATGTGACATTTATGGATAGTTCTGGTTTGGGCGCTTTAGTCTTGGCGCTCAAAACAGTCCGGGCCGCTGGGAGTCAATTAGTCGTCTGTTCTATCAACGAGCAAATCCGCATCTTATTTGAACTCACCAGCATGGATCGAGTTTTCGAGATATTTCAGACCCGCGATGCTTTTAATAGCAAAATTCTCTCAACTAACTAAATCTTTTGGCTGCTGCCTTCTTGCTATTTGGTCGCAGATGTGATGCAAGAAGTCAGCTAGCCAAAGTTTACCTTGAGTAAAGACCAATCATCATCAAAAACTGCTTTAGCGTTCAACTTTTGAATGTAGTTCAAAACCAGCTCTAACTGGTCGGCACTTGCACCGTTGTAAGCTGCTAACAGGTCGACGAAAGGGTCAAGCCCCCAGATATTGCCGTCAGGTTGGTGGATCTCGTATACCCCGTCGCTAAAGATGTAGAGAGTGCTCAAATCCTCGACATCGCAGCAATTATCGACATAGGGGGCGTCGGGGAACATCCCGACCGGCATTCCGGGGGTTTTTAATCGCTGGATTTTAGCAGTGCTCGCAGGGGACTGGGAAATCAACACCGCCGGCGGATGGCCAGCGCTGGCATAAATGAGCTGCCGAGAAATGCGGTTGTAAACGCCATACCAGATGGTGAAATACTTGTCATTTTGGTAGCTCATCTGGAAGGTGGTGTTGAGGGCGCGCAAAACGTCGCTGGGTTTGTAATAGTCTATGTTCGGGAGTGTGCGCGATCGCAGCAAATTCAGCACGGCCACAGAAGGCAGCGCCGCCCGCAAACCGTGACCGGCTACGTCGAGCAAGTAAATCGCCAAATAATCGGCATCTAGCCAGTTGTAGTCGAAGCAATCTCCCCCCAACTGCCGGGAGGGAATGAATTTTGCCTCGATGCTGAAAGGTTCCGTCATCGGATCTGGCAGCAGCGATTGCACGTACTCGGCGGCCTCGGCTAACTCTGCTTCCAGACTTTGCTTGGCTATTTTCAAATCTCGGCTGAGTTGGTGCAGCCTCAATCCCGCGCGTACTCTCGCCTGTAACTCGTTGAGTTCGATCGGCTTCGAGATAAAATCGTCGGCACCTGCGTCGAGCCCTTTGACTCGATCGGCGATCGAACCCAAAGAAGTCAACAAAAAGAATTGTGTAGTTGACAGCTCCGGATCTGCCTTAACTCGACGGCAGACATCTATGCCGGTCAAGCGCGGCATGATCCAATCGCAAATTATCAAGGCCGGACGCAATTTTTGCGCCTGGGCTACACCGTCTTCGCCATTACTTGCTACTGTCACTTCGTAACCCTGTTTTTTCAGGGTTCTTCTCAGCAGTTCTTGAACAGCCGTATCATCGTCAATAACCAGAATTTGAAACATGGGCACTTAGGTACTACAAGTTTTTCAAGGTCTGGGGGTCATTAAAAATATATCCTGTCAGCGCCCTTGTCTGAGATTGAGTATAGTCTATTGACACTCTCAGGTCTTTCATACACGATCAATTCTTCATTCAACGAGCTGACACCGCTTGCGACAAGATTACTCCTGTCTAAGTAGAGGTCGCTCTCTCCAGAAGCCTAAATTCCGGTATGCCCTACCGTACTCAATTAGTTCTTGACTTATAGTTAGGTTTTGTTCAAATGTAGCTTTCCTAAACAGCAACACCGTGTTTGTGTGACCGATCGCTCAACCAATCCAGTTAAGTTTTTATGTTGTTTAGTTATACTCACTTTTAGACCGATTACGATCGTACCACACCCAGCATAAGACGGATAAAAAAGAACACGGGGACTCTTCGTCCCTTGAGACGTTCGGCGAAGCGAGCGTCGAGCCGTCGCTTGTGATCCGGGCCTGATCGGGACAGGGTTTTCAATCTCCCAGAATATTTCTATAACATCGCTTTCCAGGTAAATGCTTTTGCCGGCCAGCCATCAAGTTCAATTTACCTTGAAATTTGATGCAAATTTTGGTTCGGTTGAACTTCACCCCTAGTTTATACTCAGAATATAAACTTTTATGGACTTTTTTGGGCAGCAGGGACGAATTGACATCTGGGCGGGACTTCTGTTATCGTAAATACCTAATTAGTCGATTTGACATTTATTTTCCTAGCAGCAAAAGCTAGTACGATCGCACTCCCATTCAATTTTGCCCGGTTTTACATGGCAAAGGAGCCGATCGAGAACGTGGAAAATGAGGCTGCCGGTGAATGACTGCAATGGGTGATGTGGGTGCTAGCAGTTGCCCGCCTTTTGGCAAAAAAAGTTAAAAACGTAAAGTACAGGCAATACAATATTTGTCTCTATTTTATGGAACTATAATTTCAGTGGCAGAGCGTGATTGAATTAAAAGGTTCCCAAAAGTTGCAAGTCCTCAAGAAAGCGGATCTTCAAGTCAATACTGGTCTAAGTGCTTTAGACCGAGTTTTGTCATGGTTTGCACAATTGTACGAGCAGCGAATTCCCACAAGCGTTTGGATACGCTGTCAGTTGGCTTTGGCTGAGGGCTTTACAAATGCGGTGCGTCACGCCCACGAGGGCAAACAGCCGGAGTTGCCCGTTGACATTGAGGTGGTGGTGTGTACTGAATCTCTAGAGATTAAAATTTGGGATTCGGGCGCTGCGTTTGATTTAGAGCAAAAAATTAAAGATATGTCGGAAAAAATCGATCCTGAAGCTCCGGGCGGGCGGGGTCTAAAGTTGATGAAAGACATCGCAGATAGTCTCAGTTATACGAGAACGGCTGATGGCCGGAACTGTTTGTCGATTGTCAAAAATTATTCGCCCTGTATCGACGATCAAAAATAGCCACGGCATGCCGATGCCCCTACATATTTTTAGCGGGTAAGGGTTGAGGCTCGCTCCTCAACCCTTCCCTCAGAACCTTGCGCGACTATTAAGCGGCTACGCAGCTTATGATCCAATACGGTTCAGTTAAGGCTCAAACCGTGGTAAATTAGGTATTGTAGCGAAAAAGGGAGAGCAAGTTAGCGTGCATCTCAAAGAATTCTCATTAGTATCTTCCAAAATCCCAAGTACGGAGATATTCAAAGCAATAGAAATGGCGATTCGGGCCACTGCAATCGAACAGGCGATTACTAAAACGAATCCCCAACAATAAATGATATTATTTTGGTGGCTGGGAATAAGCGCTGCACACTAGGGCGCGGGCTTCCAGCCTCCCAGCAGTTCCCTACCAGGGATTGAAAAAAGGGCAGTCTTACACGCTGGTGCTAACCACCTAAAACCCTATCAGGGATTAAAACTACCGGTCTACGCTGTTTACAGACGTGTAAGCAGCGTAGACATATGGTGCAAACTTTCTAGTTATATTTCACGGTGAGCGGCAAACTCTTTACCCCCAATTCTGCAATCGACGCGAGCCGATCGCAAAACTGCCGCCACCCTTCCCGATTTTTGATAACTACACAACCGGCGCTGCCGGGTACATTGGCATCAAAGTGCAGCCCTAGCTCGGCTCGGATGCCATGCGCCGAAACCACCGGATCGGGGGTAATGTGAAAAAAGTCACCTTCCACGCCACGAGTTTCTAAATAATACGGCTCGCTGGGGATTTGATAGTCACCCGCCGGAATTGGCCCTTTCCCCCGTTGCCACTCGTCACCGGGTCGCTGCCAGTCGGCACAGCCAGAAGTCGCCACGTAATCGATCGCCTCGCTGCTGGGATAAATCAATTGCAAATTTCCATAAATCAGCTCTGGAGATTGAGCTAAATTCATTGTAAAAATTAATTTGTGCATTTTAGCGATTTTAGTTTTTGTTTAACTTTTTCAATTAAATCTTGAATTTCGGCAAGCGCTTTTTTGCCAGACACCAAGTCTCGAAAATTGGTAATTGTCATTCCTTGGACGTACCCGTACTCTTTGCACAAAGATTCCAAACATTCTAGTAATTCACCCAGACTTACTTTGTCACTGTTGAGCAATCAGTTAGCTTTGCGTATATAGCAATCCTAAATCATTATCATGATTACGGTACAATTATATGCAATACTTGATCGTGACAACAAAAAAAATGAATAACTTACAACTTCCACAAAAAGATATGGAAAAAGAAATAGCCCAATTAGAATCTTTCATTAAAA
>NZ_JAUBSF010000115.1:0-17881 GCF_036704615.1 Microcoleus sp. K4-B3 | reverse complement strand
CCGCTGCTAGTAGGAAGTCCGGCAATTGATACTGGTACTGGTGCGGGCGCGCCGGCTACGGATCAGCGCGGTGTGAGTCGCCCTCAAGATGGCGATAATAACGGAAGTGCGATCGTTGATATTGGCGCTTATGAATTCACCACTACAGTCACGCCGACTCCGACTCCGACGCCCACACCCGCGCCGACTCCAACTCCGACTGAGACTCCGACTCCGACGCCCACACCCGCACCGACTCCAACTCCGACACCGGCGCCGACTCCAACTCCCACACCCGCACCGACTCCAACTCCGACACCCGCACCGACTCCCACGCCCACACCCGCGCCGACTCCAACTCCCACACCCGCGCCGACTCCGACGCCCACACCCGCGCCGACTCCAACTCCGACACCGGAAACAGATGATTGCCTGCTGGATGACCTCAACGCCCCGCAACTCGACTCTGCCACCATTACTCCCAATCCCGTCCAACAAACTCTCAACGGGGGTAACGATGCCGATTTCATCATGAGCAGCGGCATCAACGAGTCGATTAACGGACTTGCCGGCAACGATACTCTCTACGGTATGGGTGGCAATGACAACATCCAAGGCGGTGCAGATAACGACTCGCTCTTCGGCAATGAAGGCAGCGATTTCATCCAAGGCGACGCTGGTAACGATACCATCTACGCGGGCAAAGATAATGACACTGTTGTTGGCGGAGATGGCGAGGACTTTTTGAGGGGAGATATCGCCAATGATACTGTTGCCGGCGGCGGTGGCAACGACACCATTTTTGGCGGTAAAGATGACGATATCTTGCTCGGTGAAGATGGCGACGACTACATTTTAGGCAACTTAGGAAATGACACAATTAATGCTGGAGACGGCAACGATATTGCGTTTGGCAATGAAGGTGCAGACCTGATTTTTGGCTTATTGGGACATGACACGCTTTACGGTGGCAAAGAAAACGACAGTCTCGATGGCGGTGAGGGCAACGACTTACTCTTCGGCGGCAATGAAAACGA
The DNA here is from genome assembly GCF_036704615.1 of Microcoleus sp. K4-B3. Classification (NCBI taxonomy): domain Bacteria; kingdom Bacillati; phylum Cyanobacteriota; class Cyanophyceae; order Oscillatoriales; family Microcoleaceae; genus Microcoleus; species Microcoleus sp. K4-B3. The sequence continues at coordinate 16,865 of NZ_JAUBSF010000115.1, read as the reverse complement.
TGTGCTCTGTGGCGACATCGGTAACGATACCCTGTATGGAGGCAAAGGTAATGATATTCTCAGTGGTGGCAGCGGTTCCGATTTCCTTTCCGGGGATGTTGGGGACGATACATTGACGGGAGGTTCGGGAAATGATGTGTTTTTCCTCAATCAAAGTTTGGGTAGCGACACCATTAATGATTTCCGCAAGGGAGAGGATTTAATTGGGTTAAATTCTGGTTTTAGTTTCAATCAACTCAGCATTACTTCGAGCAACAATCAGACTTTGATTACTGTGACGGACACCAATCAATTGTTGGCGAAGCTTAACGGTATTACGCCCGGTATTCTCACCGCTAGCGATTTCATTAGTCTGTAGTTATTATACCAAATCCAGGTTGGCTACTCCCTTTATCCGTCGCCGGTTGAAACCGCTACTACACAAACTCTCGTCCGAGCAGAAGGGGACTAAGAGATAAAGGGAGTATTTAAGCCTGATTTAGTATTAGATCCGAACCCAATACAAAGTATTTAATTTAGAAAAACATTCTCTAATATTCTGACGATCTAGACCACACTTATTAATAAATTATATCAATTCCGGCTGCGCCGGAATGATATAGAGGACACGGCAGTGCCGTTTCTTGCGCGCCAGATTTATTGTAGGGAAACGGCACTGCCGTGTCCTGATTGCGGGTTATATTAATTCCGATGCTACCGGATTTGATATTATTACTAATAAAGCGGACTAGAGATTATTCCGTGTCAAGGCGCCAACACAACAAGCGATCGCCCTTTTCCACTATCGCATTCGTCCGCAAATAATCGCGCACGCGATCGCAACCATAACCCAACAAATTCAGATTCAACACTCGCTCCACATTCCACAGAATCAGCGTGTTATCCTCACTGACCGAAGCCACAAACTTTCGGTCAGAACTGTAGGCCAATCCCCTAATCGCCGCCGTGTGACCTCTAAGCGTTGTTAGTTGCGTACCGTCCAGTTTCCACAACTTCACCGTATTGTCTACACTGCCAGAAGCAATAATTTGACCGTCAGGACTAAACGCCACTCCCCACACCGCTGCTGCGTGACCTACAAGCGTTCTCAATAACTTACCGTCAACAGTCCAAAGCTTAACGGTATTGTCTCCACTGCCAGAAGCGATGATATTACCTTGACGGTTAAAACCAACTCTCCAAACTGCCGCAGCGTGACCTCGAAAGGTTCTCACTAACTTACCGTCAAGCTGCCATAACCTCACAGTCCCGTCTCCTCCTGCGGAGGCAACTAACTGCCCGTCTGGGCTAAATGCTACGTGCCAAACAGGAGTATTATGTCCTGTCAGGGTATGCAGTAACGTTCCATTGCGCCGCCAAAGCTTGACCGTGTTATCTTGACTTGAAGAAGCGAGGATTTGACCGTCAGGACTAAACGCTACTGCAAAAACCACAGCTTTATGACCTGTTAAAGTTGCACTCGAATTGCCGTTTCGCTGCCACACATTCACCTTATGGTCGTCTCTGCCAGCAGCAATTAACTGGCGATCGCGAGTTATAGCAACCCCATAAATTGCTGCATTCTCTCCGGTGAAAGTCGCCAGCAATTTGCCTTGGCGACTCCAAAGTTTAGTTGTGCCGTCCTCGCTGCCCGTAGCAATTGTAGAGCTATCAGCACTGAGAGCGATCGCCCAAATCCCGGCTTTATGTGCAGTAATAGTCGTCTGCAATGGATTTTGACTTTCCCACAGTCTGACGGTGTTTTCTGCGCCTGCCGACGCAATAAAGCTGCCGTCGGGACTCCAATCAACCCCCCAAATTGCAGCACTGTGACCTCTGAAGGTCGTCAATTCTGTTCCGTCAACGTTCCAAAGTTTTACAGTTTTATCCCGACTGGCAGACGCGATGGTTTGACCGTCCGGACTAAACACAAGGGCAGATACCACAGCCGTATGACCTTCGAGCGTTCTCAGCAAAGTGCCGTCACGCTTCCAAAGTTTTACCGTTTTATCTCCACTTGCCGACGCAATTGTTTCACCGTCGGGACTAAACGCCACTGAACACAAGACAGAAATATGACCTTCGAGAGTTCTCAGAAAAGTGCCGTCACGCTTCCAGAGTTTTACCGTTTTGTCTCCACTTGCCGACGCAATTGTTTCACCGTCGGGACTAAAAACTACTGAGCCTACCCCAGCAGTATGACCCTGAAGCGTTTTCAACAAAGTGCCGTCTTGATTCCAGAGTTTTACGGTGTTGTCAGCGCTGGCAGAGGCAATTGTTTCACCGTCGGGACTAAAGGCTACTCCCCACACGCTAGCACTGTGATCCTGAAAAGTTTTCAACAAACTGCCGTCCAACCTCCAAACTTTCACCGTGTCATCCTCACTTCCAGAAGCAATGAGTTGACCGTTCGGGCTAAATTTGACTGTTCTGACGCTCGCTTGATGACCTTTGAGGGTGGCAATTTCTGTCCCGTCCCGCCGCCAAAGTTTAACAGTTTTATCTACACTTGCGGAGGCAATCAGCTTACTGTCAGGACTGATATCCACTGCCATAACAGCCGCTTTATGCCCAGAAAAACGGTTGTATTCATCTGCTTGATAAACGGCTTGTCGCAGTACATTTTCAACTTCGCGATTTATACTGGCATCTGCCGATTTTAATCTTTGTAATTTTCGTTTAGCTTCGATCGCTTCTATCAGCGCGTCTAATCTCCGGTTTGAGGCAAACAATCCCTCAGAAGAAGATGTCAGTGCTTTAATTTCGCTGATTCTTGCTTCGCGTTCGCTTGCTACTGCTCGGCGATACTGAAAATAAGTTGTCACCCCTAAGACGCTGGCAAATAGCAATGCTCCACTGACTGCAAACAGCAAAAATCTTTGTCGTTTGGCAGCTTTTTTCTCTTGAATTAATCGTATTTGTTCCTCTCTCAGTCGCGCTTCTACTTCTTTTGTCCGTTCTGCTTCTAAAGCGAGTTGAACTTCTTGGTTATCGAGGTCTTGACTGGCAGCGATAAATTGATAATCCAAGTCGCTCAAACTTTTTCCTTGCGCCCAAAATTGAGCTTCTTTCAGGGCTTGACCGCGCAACAGCCGCGATTCGTCCTGTTGTTTAGAAGCAATCCAAGCATCGAAGGCTTGGGAGTAAGGGCGCAGTTTCCCTAATTGTTTTTCTACCCATTCTAGGTTAAATACTTCTCGATAAATTCGGTTTTTTACCTGCAAATAACCCGGCTGTTTGACGACTAATCCCGATAGCAAGAGTTCGATTTGCTCTCGGCTGTCATCGCTTGCCACTTTTACGCCTTGTAAGATTTGCTGATAAATGCCTAGCAATCTAGCTGCGCGTTGTTCGTTGCGAAGAAGGCGATCGCGTATCGTTTTCAAATGCTCTGGTTCGTCTTGCGATTCCCAGTTCTCGATAAGTTGCGCTCTGACCACAGATTCGACAAAAAATCCTTCAGTTATCGGTGGTATTGTTAAATCACCGCCGCGGGATTCTTGAGCAGTTCTTACCACCAATTCACATATTTTTTGGGTCAGAAATGGCTGTCCTCCAGTCCAAGCTAATATTTCTTTGATAACTGCTGGTGGATGGGGGATTATATTTTCTAATCCTAAAGCTAATGGTTGTGCTTCCTCTAAAGAAAACCCCTGCAAATCGAGCGCTCGTCCGATATTAAAAGGAGTCCGATTTTTATCTACTATTAAATCGCTGGGCGTCGCTACTCCGAAAATGGCGAAGGTAATTCGATTGTATTCTGGATTGATGGCTCTTTGGTTGTAACAATACCGAATCAAGGCAAAAAAATCATCGACTGGAAAATCTAAACTTAAAATGCTATCAATTTCATCAACAAATATAATAATTCTGCATTCTGGAAATTGGGCTAACAAGATGTCTTCGATGAAATGGCTCAATCTTTGGAGGAGAGAAACTTCTTCTTCTTCTTTCCACCAACTTTTCAAATTAACTTGCCCTAATAATTTGAAGCCACGCCACAAATCGCCAACGATTCCTTTATACCATTGTAGGGGAGTGATATTTTCGCTGCCGATGCGGGTCATGTCGATGGTGCTGCATTGAAATCCTTCTGCTTGCAATCGATATTGAGTGCGGACTAAGAGGGAAGATTTGCCCATTTGCCGCGAGTTGAGGACGTAACAAAATTCGCCAGCTTTTAAGGCTTCGTAGAGTTCGGAATCGGCAGCTCTTACTACATAGGTAGGCGCATTATTGGCGAGACTGCCACCAATTTGGTATTGATAATTGTTCATCATTTTGAGCTAAGAATTTCTGATTATTTAGCGATCGCCCACTCGATCGCACAAATGTCTATCCTCCTCCTTCACATCGGCATTTGTTCGCAGGTAATCCCCCACGCGATCGCAAGCATAAGCGAGTTCATCTAGTTTGAGAATGCCCTCCACATCCCACAAAATCACCGTGCGATCGTCCCCAACAGAGGCAATCTGTTTACCATCGGGACTAAACGCCACCCCCCAAACGTTCCCTTCATGTCCGGTTAGCGTCGTTATTTCTGTCCCGTCGATTTTCCAAAGTTTGAGTGCGCCAGTTGAGCCTCCCCCCACCAGCATTTGACCGTCAGGACTGAAATCAACTGCCATCATGCCTCTAGTATTTCCCTTGAGGGTTTTGAGCAACGTACCATCGATCGTCCAGAGTTTAATCGTGTCATCCCTGCTGGCAGTTGCCAAAGTGCGATCGTCTGGACTGATGGCAACTTCCCAAACAGGGCTGCGATGACCCTTTAGGGTCTTGGAAAACTTACCGTCAAGACTCCACAACCGAGCAGTGCTGTCGCTACTGGCTGAAACCAGCCTCTGTCCGTCAGCGGTAAAGTCCACATCGTAAACCCTAGCCCGATGCCCTGTGAAAGTTTTCAGCAAAGTGCCGTCCTTGTTCCACAGTTTCACGGTTTTATCGTTGCTAGCAGAAGCCAGTAGCCGACCATCTGGACTGGCGGAGACATCCCACACTCCCGCCCCATGTCCTGTAATGGTTTTCAGCAGCGTCCCGTCGAACTGCCAGAATTTAATTGTTTTATCTTCACTAGCGGTAGCAAAAATAGGTGCGATCGTAGGATTGGCAAAGTTAGTACCAGAGAGGAAAGCAACGGAGTGAACGGCAGTCTTATTTCCGGCAAAAGACTTCAGCAACGTGCCGTCTCGCGCCCACAGTTTGAAACTGCCATCGGAACTGGCGGAAGCTAGCATCTGACCTTCGGGGGAGAAATCCACATCCCAAATCGTGCCGCTATGTCCGTAAAGGACTTTCGAGAAGGGGTTTGTCGGATTCCAGAGTCGAGCGGTATTGTCGTCGCTAGCAGAGACAACCATTTGACTGTTGGGAATAAAGGTCACGCCTCGAATTCCCGATTGATGCCCTTTAAGGACTTTCAACAGCGTCCCGTCCGGCTTCCAGAGGTTGATAGTTTGGTCGGCGCTGGTGGAAGCAATCACATCGCCTGCTGTACTGACGGCGACTTCAAACACTTCCGAACTGTGACCGCTAAGAGTTCGCAGTAGGGTTCCGTCGGGTTGCCAGAGTTTGACAGTGTTGTCAGCGCTGGCAGAGATGATGGCGGGACGTTTGGCGCCGCTATTGTCTGCAAGTAAAGCGAACTCAACGTCCCAAACAATGCCGCTGTGACCTTCCAGAGTGCTCACCAGTTGGCCGTCTAGAGTCCAGACCTTGACCGTATTATCTGTGCTGCTAGAGGCGAGCAGGTTTCCATCCGGGCTAAAGGCAACACCCCAAACTGCACCTTGATGTCCGCTGAGGGTTTTGAGCGGTTTGCCATCGGCACTCCACAGCCGAATGGTGCTGTCTTCGCTGGCGGAGGCGATGCGTTGACCGTCTGGACTCACGGCGATCGCCCATATAGCAGCCTTGTGTCCCTGAAAGGTTTTGAGCAGTTTGCCTTCCCGACTCCACAGATAAATGTTGCCGTCCACGCTGGATGTTACCAGACGCTGGCTGTCGGGACTAAAACGAAGGGCGTAGACGCTGCTGATCGTGTGCTGGAGAGTGTGCAGCAAGGTACCATCCCGCTGCCACACCTTGGCTGTTTGGTCGCCGCCTCCGGTGGCGATGAGTTGACCGTCTGGGCTGACATCAACTGCCAGAACCGGGCTGGAATGCCCCAACAGGCGATTGAATTCTGCCGTTCCGTAGATCGCTTGTTGCAGCACTTGTTGAACTTGAGATTGCAACTGGGGGCTGGAATTCGCGAGAATGTCGAGCCTGCGTCTGGCTTTGATGGCACTCACGAGGGCGTCTAATCGCTGTTGGGAGGCGAATTGCCCGGAGGAGGAGGAGGCGAGGGCTTGAATTTCGCTGGTGACGGCGTGATGGTATTGCCAGAGGGCGAAAATGCTGGAGGCGATCGCAACGATTAATGCCCCACTCAACGCCCCAATAAAATTTCGCTGTCGCTTCGCTATCTCTCGCTCTAAAACTAACCGCTTGCGTTCTTCTGCGAGTCTCGCTTCAACTTCTCTGAGCCTCGCTGCTTCCAGCGCTTGCTGCACTTCCAGCCTGTCTAATACTTGAGAAGCCGCTAAAAATTGATAATCCAAATCGCTCAAACTTTTTCCCTGGGCCCAGTAGGAAGCGTCTTTTAGCGATTGTCCCCGCAACAGTCGCGATTCATCGGTTTGTTTTGAAGCGATCCAAGCGTTGACAGCTTGGGAGTAAGGACGCAGTTGCTCTAACTGTTTTTCTACCCATTGTTTGTTAAACACTGCTTGATAAATCGGGTTTCTGACCTTCAACAAACCTTGTTGTTTCACTACCAAACCTGATAGCAACAGTTCGATCTGCTCTCGACTATCATCGGCTTCTATTTCACCCCCCTGTAAGAGCTGCTGATAGATACCTAAGCTACGTGCAGTGCATTGTTCGTTTCTAAGGATGCGATCGCGTATCGTTTTTAAATGCTCCGGTTCGTCTTGCGATTCCCATTTATCGATGATTTGCGATCGCACCAAACTATCCACCCAAAATGCCTCTGCTCCCGGGGGAATATTTACTAATCCTCCCGCCGTTTCTCGGCTAGATATATACGCCAAATAGCAAATTTTCTGGGTGAGGAAGGGCTGTCCTGAAGTCCAAGCTAATATTTGTTTGAGAACGGCATCAGGATTACTTACGGTACTCTCTAATCCTTTAACTAATAGTTGCGATTCGTGTAGTTCAAAACCCCGCAAATCTATAGCACGACCGATATTAAAAGGAGTTCGCTTTTTGTCAGCAATTAAATCACTCGGCGTGGCTACTCCAAAAATTGCAAAACTAATGCGGTTATATGAAGGATTAATCGCTCGCTGATTGTAGCAAAACCGAATTAAGGCAAAAAAATCATCGACCGCGAAATCCAAACTGAGAATGCTATCGATTTCATCGATGAATATAAAGATGCGCTCTTCAGAAAATTTGACCAGTAGGATATCTTCAATAAAATGACTCAATCTTTGCATAAACGAGATATCTTCTTCGTCGCGCCACCAGGTTTTTAAGTTAACTTGTCCTAAAAGATTGAAGCCGCGCCACAGTTCCCCAATCATGCCTTTATACCATTGTAGGGGAGTGATATTTTCGCTGCCGATGCGGGTCATGTCGATCGTACTGCATTGAAATCCTTCAGCTTGCAATCGGTGCAAGGTGCGGACTAAGAGAGACGATTTTCCCATTTGCCGCGAGTTGAGGACGTAACAAAATTCGCCAGCTTTTAAGGCTTCATAGAGTTCGGAATCGGCTTTTCTTACTACATAGGTAGGCGCATCACTGGCGAGACTGCCACCAATTTGGTATGTAACCTTAGTCATGCCGTTTATGGGTGGGTTTAAAGGTGAGTATTTAGTGAATTTATTTAGAGGTGAGGATGTGGTACGGGAGCTTGATTGTAATAAAAATTATGCCAAATTTGGGTTAATTACCCCCTTTTTTTTATTGAGGTCGCTGACGCGGACTTTGTTTGTATAGCAGCGATTTATCATCGCCCGGACAAGTCGAGTTTTCAAGGAGAATTTTGGATGACGCAAAGAAACTGTAAAGCCCCGCTCTAAAGAAAGTTGTGCGAACAAAAATACAGGCGGTACAACTCGCAGCTTAGCGTACAGCGGTTGCTATCGATATGAATCAGCCCCATACTCATTAATTTAGAAGCTACTATCGGATCTAATTCCACGCCCCGCTCAGATTTTACCACTTGTTTAAGTGCAACCGCAAGTTCGGGATACTCTTGCAATGTCACCCAAAAATTCCGCAAGTAATCTTTATAAATTCCCGCCATTGTGGGAGCTTCTTGTATTAGCTGATCTAGCGTTACAGCGTTTTGACAGAGGTGGTAAAAAGCGAGCCGCACCAGATAAGGATGTCCCCCCACCATTGCCATCAGTCGCTCGGCATCGGGGCTATCTGTCCAATCCAGTCCGTGACGCTGCGCTAAAGCAAGTATCTGCTCTTTTGTAAAATAGGGTAATTGCAGCGGCAAACCGACATTAAAAGGCGATTCAGTCAGCTTAAAAGGAATATAAACTTCTGTGGAGTGAAGAACAATTAACCGCAGTTTTTCAAAACTTTCTATCCGCTTTGCTTCTTCATGCCAGCTTCGCAGCAGTGGCAAAAATTCTCTGGCAATTTTTGGATACTCTAAAATTCTATTGACTTCATTTAAAGCTAAGACAATAGGACTACTTATTTCTGCTAATACATATTGTTGCAAATAGACGGTGCAGCTTACTTTGCTACCCATATCTTCATCCCAATAATCATCTAATAGAGGTGGCAATTTTAGGTGACGGCTGATGTTGGCACAAAACCAGCGTAAAAATTTATCCAAGTTGTCTAAAACAGCTTCCTCGGCTTGCTGAAAATCCAAACTTACGGTTTGGTAGCCAAGAGAATTAGCGCGCTCTAAAATCCTTAGCAGCAGGGAACTTTTTCCCATCTTCCTGGGAGCTTTAATCCGCAGAACACTTCCAGGTTTGTCAATCTGTCGGTACGCGAGTTCTTCAATTAGCGGGTGATGGATATAAAATGGCGAACCGAGGGGTACTGGAGAACCTGGATAATCTAAAGGTGTTGCTAGGCATTGGCTGCGGGTAAATTCTTCTATTAATTTGCGTTCCTCTGCTGTCAGGGAACGCGATTCTAGAGAGGATCTAAAATTTGATTTACTAATAGGTATCTGCAAGATTTCAGAGAGAGATTGCCACAAGGACGAGGCGATGTTTCTCAGGTAATGCTCTCCGTAATGAGAGGCTGATGCTATACTTGTATAAGTCTTTCCTTCCCAAACTTGGCGGAGTATGATTTCTTGTACGGGATATAAATCTTTTTTAAATCGGGTACGAGTTAGCTGTATTACCTCATCTATTGTCATAATTTGCAATTATTCCGTAAGTGTATCGTTGATGTTATCACTTTTGATTGACTGTAAAGCCCTGAGCGATCGCCTATTGAATTGCGACGCGAGGCGGAAGTAAGATTTCCCTGGGTAACAGGTAAAATCCGTTAAATTTCACCGAACCCTTCTTTACCCTACTTCTTACGCCGTACTCCCTACGCTTGTCGCCAAAATGTCATGTAGGTGTCACCGTTAGTAGTGAAACCACAATTATAAATGTGACAGTTGACCTTGATAAAGTTTAGTTAATTGATGTAAATTTAATCAGATGTAGTTTCATATAGTTCTCGTGACTATCCGGCGATTGATATGGCTTAAATTTTTCAGGGCAAGGGTTTCAGGGATTTAACTTAGAAAAATTTGTGTTTCTAAATACTGTTTAGCCACAAATTTTACGCTACAAATCCAAGATAGCCTTTCAGATCGCTGTATCTATTCATCACAATTGTGACAATTGTTAAGTCCAAAAGCCTAATTCTTCTTTTTGTGCCCGCAGGTTTTTGAATTTTCCTGTCATACCCTCTAAAAAATAGTAGCAGATAACCGAGTTGATTTGATGCAAATGGTTCATAAAATGTTCTCTAGTTATTTTATTCCTCACGGTCATTGCTACTTGTGGAAGCCTGGATTAGTGGGGCTGCACATTTTGTCCGATGGTTTGATCGCCGTGGCTTATTTTTTGATACCCATCACGCTGATTTATATTGTCAATAAGCGAAAAGACGTACCTTTTGACTGGGTTTTCATGCTGTTTGGCTCTTTTATTATCTGCTGCGGCATTACCCATCTTATGGAAATATGGACGCTGTGGCATCCTAATTATTGGTTCTCTGGTTTTCTGAAAGGGATTACGGCGCTGATTTCGCTATGGACAGCAGCAGTGCTGGTGGAACTAATCCCAAAAATCTTGGCTATCCCCAGTCCCGATCAATTGGCGACGGCAAATTTGGCTTTACAAAATGAGATTGGCGATCGCAAACAAGCTCAGGAAGCACTCTCAGAATTAATGCTGGAATTGGAAAAACGGGTTATTGAGAGGACGATCGCTTTAGAATCTACCAATGAACTTTTGCTACAGGAAAATCGCGATCGCTCCTTGGCTGAAAATTCATTGCGGCGCTCTGAAGCTAAACTGCTTGAACGAACTCAGCAGCTAGAGAACACTCTGCAACAACTTAAAGGCGCCCAAACTCAACTCGTACAAAATGAAAAAATGTCCTCTTTGGGGCAAATGGTAGCTGGCGTTGCTCACGAAATCAATAACCCTGTTAACTTCATTTATGGCAATCTGATTCCGGCTGAGGAATACATTAAAGACCTTTTGGGACTGATTAAGGTATATCAAATTTATTACCCCACTCCTGCGCCGGAAATTGCAGACAAGATTAAAACCATCGAGCTCGATTTTGTTTTAGAAGACCTGCAAAAACTTTTTAGTTCGATGAAGATAGGAGCAGAGCGGATTAGGGCGATCGTTAAATCTTTACGCACTTTCTCCCGGTTAGACGAAGCGGATATGAAAAAAGTAAATATCCATGAAGGTATCGACAGCACTTTAATGATTTTGCAGCACCGCTTGAAAGAACAACCAAAACGTCCGGCTATCCAAGTTATTAAAGAGTATGGAGATTTACCACAGTTAGAATGCTACGCTGGACAGCTCAACCAAGTATTTATGAATATTTTTTCTAATGCTATTGATGCTTTAGAACAGAGAACACAGCAGGGAGATTCGACCACAGCCTATTGGCAAAAAAAATTCCCTGACCTCTTACAATATACCCATTGCCAACTGTTAACAATTCGCATCCGCACGCTTTTGGTAGAGGGCAAGTGGGTGCAGATTCGCATTGCTGATAATGGCACTGGTATAGATTCTGATGCGATCGCTAAAATTTACGATCCCTTTTATACGACGAAACCTATCGGTTATGGTACGGGCCTGGGTTTGGCGATTTCTTATCAGATTATTAAAAGCCATGAAGGTTATTTGCGTTGTGTTTCCGAGCTTGAGAGGGGTAGTGAGTTTATCATTGAAATTCCCTTAAAATCAACAAATCAGCAACAAGCAACTTCCTCAGAAAAAGTTTTTGTAAAGCTGTAAATTTTGGTTCATCCCATTTTGGTAAATCAACTTGTGGGGTGGATCGAACAACCCGCACCAACCAAAATATAGGGCAGGATCTTGGGTCTACTTCATAAGAAAAATAGGGCGGGCTATTCGGCCTACTATACAAGAACAAGAAGAGTATTCCACTTAATATTATCTGCAAGCAAACATTATGTGGCAAATAGTCAAAAGTATCTTTTCTCCAACTCAGTATATGCCTCACGGTCACTGCTATCTGTGGCAAACACCTTTGGTATGGCTGCACGTCACTGGCGACTTTTTAATCGCGATCGCCTACTATTCAATTCCGGCGATGCTGATTTATTTTATCTTCAAGCGGCGCGATGTCCCTTTTTTAGGAATATTCGCTTTATTTGGTGCATTTATTATTCTCTGCGGCACGGGTCACTTGCTAGAAATTTGGACGTTGTGGCATTCCGCTTATTGGCTGTCGGGGATAGAAAAAGGAATTACTGCACTGGTTTCCTGCTACACCGCAGGCTCGATGGTAACACTATTGCCACAGTTTTTATCTTTAAAAACCCCCCAAGAGTTAGAGGTCATAAATCGCCAGTTGCAGAGTGAGATTGCTGTCCGTGAAGATGCAGAATTAGCGTTGCGCCACGCTTATGATGACTTAGAAATTAAAGTCCAAGAGCGCACGGCACAGTTGAGAGAAACCAACGGTTATTTAGAAGCAGAAATTAGAGAAAGAATAGCCGCTGAATCCGCTTTGCGCGAACGAGAAATTAGGTTAACAGAACAACAAACTGCCTTGCTAGAATTAGCACAAAATTCTAGTATCTACGAGGGAAATCTTAGCGAGGCGTTGAGAGAGATTACGCAGATGGCAACTCGTACCCTGAAGGTCGATCGGGGAAGCGTTTGGTTTTATAAGGAAAATAAATCAGCAATGTGCTGTGCCGATCTTTACGAACTGACGGCCAATCAACACAGTAAGGGTGCTGAACTGAAAGTTGCTGACTATCCTAGCTATTTCCAAGCTTTGAAGACAGAACAGGCGATCGCAGCGGTTGATGCCAAAACCGATCCGCGCACCCGAGAATTTACCGAATCTTATTTGATTCCTTTAAACATCTCATCAATGCTAGATGTTCCTATTACCCATCAAGGACGACTGGCCGGTGTAATTTGTTTGGAACGTCAGGGCACGCCGAGGAAGTGGACGCTCGACGAACAAAGCTTCGCTAGCTATTTGGCACAGATGACAGCTTTAGCAATGGAAGCTCGCGATCGCAAGCAAGCCGAGTTAAATTTGCGCTCTGTCACCGAACGCTTGCAATATTTGCTGGCGACTACTCCGGCGGTGATTTTTAGCTGCCAATTAGGAGGAAATTATGACGTAACATTTGTTAGCGAGAACGTTATTTCAATGATCGGCTACGAAGCGCGAGAATTTGTTGATGGTTCTCTTAATTGGCATAGCCTCGTTCACCCAGAAGATCGAGAGGTTGTTGATACTTCATTTGCTCAGATATTGGAAAAAGGAGCGATTTCCTATGAATACCGCGAACTGCACAAAGACGGTAGTTATCGCTGGATATACGATGAGGTTAAGTTGGTCAAAGATGCTGCTGGCATACCTGTGGAGTGCGTTGGTTACGGAGTAGATATTACTGCACGCAAACAAGCGGAAATAGCCTTGCAGCGACAACTCAAAAGAGAGCGGCTCGTGAATTCCATTCAAGAGCGGATTCGTTCTTCTCTTAACCTAGAAGAAGTGATGACAATGGCTGTTGAAGAAGTCCGCCAGTTTTTGTCAACTGACAGGACAGTTATTTACCGTTTTAATCCAGATTACAGTGGATTTATAGCCGTCGAGTCGGTAGCAGCCGATACGATGCCGATTTTGGGAATTGATATTAACGATCCTTGCTTTCAGGAACACTACGTCTCTGTTTACGAGCATGGACACCTTCGCGCGATCGACAATATTTACACGGCAGGTATTTCAGAGTGCCATATTAATTTACTGAGCCAGTTTGACATTAAAGCTAACCTCGTGATTCCCATTTTGCAAGGTAAAAAATTATGGGGGCTACTCATTGCTCATCACTGCCGCAGTCAAAGACATTGGAACTCTTCTGAGATAGAATCTCTCAAGCAAATTTCCGTGCAGCTAGCAATTGCCATCCAGCAATCCACCCTTTTTGAACAAGCCACAATAGAAATTTCCGAACGCAAATTAGCAGAGACAGCATTACAAAAAGCTGTCGTGGCTGCTGATAAAGCTAACCGCGCCAAGAGCGAATTTCTTTCTTCTATGAGCCACGAACTCCGGACTCCCCTGAATGCCATTCTGGGGTTTAGTCAGGTGATGGTGCGCGATTCATCTTTAAACAATCAACACCAGCAGCACCTAGAAATTATTAATCGCGCTGGCGAACACTTGCTTTCCCTAATTAATGACATTTTGGAAATGTCGAAAATTGAAGCGGGCAGAAGTCAGCTTAATGAAAGCAGTTTTAATTTAATGCGCCTGCTAAAAACCTTAGAAGAAATGTTCCGATTAAAAGCTAAATCTAAGAAATTGCAGCTAAATTTTGAAGTGGTTGACGGCGTACCGCAGTTTGTTAATGGAGATGAAGGTAAATTGCGCCAAATTTTGATTAATCTTGTAGGAAATGCGCTCAAGTTTACAGAGATGGGTAGCGTTACTTTGCGAGTGAAAAAGAAGGTAGAAGAAAGTTTGGGGGCTGAAACAGCAGAGTTTTCGGACACACAAACAAAACTTGCCGGCGGGACTTCTGAAAATTCCGAAAGCTTAGCGGTTGAAACCGCAGCTATACAAATAAAACCCGGATCGTGCGCTGGTTTTAATCAGTCCGAAAGCTTGGCGGACTTTGATTGTGTAGACGCGAATGACTTTCGCCCGAAATTGTTACGCCTTCAGTTTGAAGTTGAAGATACTGGCCTTGGCATTGCCCCAGAAGAGATGAATAAGTTATTTGAACCCTTTGAGCAAACAAAAACAGGTCAAAAATCTCAACAGGGGACTGGATTAGGTTTACCAATTAGCCACAAATTTATACAAATGATGGGAGGAGATATTACTGTCAGTAGTAAACCTAAGTTAGGAAGTAAGTTTGCATTTGATATTCAAATCAGCCTTGCCACTCCAAGCGAGATTAAAATTCTCAGACCGCAGAAAAAAGTAATTAGTTTAGCACCGAATCAACCAGAATACCGGATTTTGGTGGTGGACGATCGCGCCGATAACTGCCTAGTCATAGAGAGATTACTGTCACCACTAGGCATCCTCGTGCGAGAAGCTAGAGATGGTCAAGAAGCTATTGCTGTATGGGAGGATTGGCAACCGCACCTGATCTGGATGGATATGCAAATGCCTGTCATGGATGGCTATGAAGCCACCAGAAAAATTAAAGCTCATCCTCTCGGAAAACAAACTGTAATAGTTGCTCTTACTGCTAGCGCTTTTGAAGAGGAACGACAAACTATTTTACGAGCAGGGTGCGATGATTTCATGCGTAAGCCCTTCGAGGCCAAGATATTATTTGCAAAAATGGAAGAACTTTTAGGACTGCGCTACATTTACGAGGAATCTGTTGATGAAAAACTAGAAAATGAAAGCGAAATTAGCGGAGTGACCAGCAATCAATCTGTAGTAGAATCAGAACTCAGTCAAATGCCTGTTGAGTGGGTGGAGAAGATATATGATGCTGCTCATGAATGTTGCGACGATAAAATTCTCAAGTTGATTGAGGAAATGCCTAGACAATTTGCTTTAACCGCACAAGTTTTAACTACTTTAGTGCATGATTTCCTCTTTGATGATATTATAGAGCTAGCGAAATCGGCAGTTACGGCACGTCAGTCTTAATATTTTTATATTAAAAAAATACTGTGAGCGATCGCATGGACAGCAATCAATATCCTACAATTCAAGCCAACATTTTAGTAGTTGATGATAAGCCAGATAACGTGCGGCTTTTATCTACAATTTTGACGACACAAGGGTATCAGGTTCGTAAAGCGCTGAATGGGCAAAGGGCGATCGCTACCGTGCAAGAGTTTCCGCCGACTCTAATTCTGCTGGACGTGATGATGCCTGAGATGAATGGGTATGAGGTGTGTGCAAAGTTGAAAGCTTCACCACAAACCAGTTCCATTCCCGTGATTTTCTTAAGCGCCTTAGATGACGTTTTAGATAAGGTGAAAGCCTTTGATGTGGGAGCAGTTGACTATATTACTAAACCTTTTCACGGTAAAGAAGTATTGGCACGAGTGGCAAATCAGTTAACAATTCAAAGTCAGCAACAGTTACTTCAAGAGCAAACGAAGCAATTAGAAGAACTTGTGGAACGTTTGCAAAACGAAATTAAAGAGCGGCAGGGCGTGGAAGTAGCTTTGCGCCTTTCTCAAAAAAAATCAGATCATTTATTGTTAAATATTTTACCCGCAGCGATTGTTGAAAATTTGAAAAAAGGCCAGGATGCTGCTGCCGATCGGTTTGACTCAGCAACAGTTCTATTTGCCGATATTGTTGGTTTTACGTCTCTTGCTGCCAGAATTTCACCTCTGGAATTGGTAAATTTGCTAAACCAGATTTTTTCAAAGTTTGACCAACTAACTGAAAAACACGATTTGGAGAAAATTAAAACCAGTGGGGATGCTTATATGGTAGCAGGAGGGGTGCCGGTGCCGAGGGCAGATCATGCTGAAGCGATCGCGGATATGGCATTGGATATGCAGGAAGCGATCGCAGATTTTCAAACTGACACAGGCGAACCGTTTCAAATTCGGATTGGCATTAATACAGGACCAGTAGTTGCTGGCGTAATTGGCACTAAAAAATTTATTTATGATTTGTGGGGAGATACCGTTAATGTTGCTTCTCGGATGGAAGCTCAAGGATTACCGGGATATATTCAAGTTACTGCTGCTATTTACGAGCTGTTAAAAGATCGGTATTTATTTGAGGAAAGAGGCGCGATCCCGGTTAAAGGTAAAGGAGATATGATCGCCTATTGGCTAAAAGGTAAAAAAGTTAGTTCAAGCTAATTGATAAGTTAGATCGCAAGGAAGAAGTCAAAATGAAAATGCTATAAAATCAATGGTTTCAGCAATGAAAAAACTCATCCTTACCGAGAAGGTTGCTATATATCAGATTACAAGCGAGCTTGATGTTCCCACTACTACTCCCCAATTGGGTCCATCATCTGATACCCAATCCAGCTTTGATACCCCGTTTATCTTTTAGCCTTGGATTGCGCGGACTAAGAAGTAAGCTGTTGTGCATTTAAAACGCATATTGTATTATACAATATAACCATATTTATGAAAAGTCAATGCCTAGTAAAA
>NZ_JAUBSF010000114.1:0-18177 GCF_036704615.1 Microcoleus sp. K4-B3 | reverse complement strand
TTTGAGCAACAGCTTGCCTTCTGTTAAAAGGCAGCTACTTTTAGCTGTGACCATTTTTTAGTCTAAACTCCAGTCAAGTATTTATTGTCAAAAATACCCGGAGTTTTACCCTAGATGACCAATGGCACAACTAACCAAAAATATTATTGTAAAGTCGAGGGCGCTAATCTGCCCGAAATTCCAATATCCTCAAAAATCTTACTTGCCAAAACTCTTGCTAAATTCACAGGAACAGCATTGCCGACCATTTTGTATCCATCAGCAATATACTTGTACTTAAAAATAAACTCATCCGGGAAAGTCTGAACTCTCGCGCACTCTCGCACAGAAAGCCGACGGTAAGGCAGAGGCGAATTGGGGTCAAAAATGCGTTTGTCTTTGCCAACCAAAATCATTTTACTAGCTTGAGGATGGAGAGGTGCGTGTCTGCCGCTTGCCTGAATTGTAAAAGAAGGTTCTGACCAACTTCTAACTCGATTCCGCGACATATAAAGGCTGGAAAACCCCAAATCCGCACATTCGTGATTTGGGACATAATCGTGATAATTATCTAATTTACCCTTAACTGACATAGGGGCGATCGCCTGCAAATCAAAAATCGCATCTTTCAGCGTCAAAACATCGGTTCTAGGTTCGGGAAACTCAAAACCAAAACCCAGATTCTGCCGATAACCAACAACAATCACCCTTTGCCTATCTTGCGGGACACCAAAATTTCTAGCATTCACCAACTTGTACGAAACCCGATATCCGATGTCCTCAAACTGCGATAATATATAAGTGAAAGCATCCTTGTTTCTGGGGGCCAAGATACCGCTAACATTCTCAGCTAAAAAAAACAAAGGCTGCTTGTCCCGCACAATTCTGATATACTCCCAGAAAAGTTGACCCCGACAGTCATCAATCCCCCGTTTCGCCCCGGCTTCACTCCAACTTTGACAAGGAGGCCCGCCGATTATCCCAATACAGTTGGGAATTTCATCAGATTTGATTTTTCTGATATCTCTGCGATCTAAAATGGTTTCAGGATGGTTAAACTCGTAGGTATCCCAAATAGACTTATCATATTCATTCGCCCAAACCAGATTAAACCCAGCTAAGCGAAAACCCAAATCCAACCCACCACAACCCGCAAACAGAGAAATAATATTCATACCAATCGACATCTATCTCCTTTCTTCCTTCGCGCCCTTCGCGCCTTCGCGGTTCGTTAAAAAATCTAATAATCCTCAATGAATGCCCAATCCCTCCTCCAATACTACCAACAGTTCGGGGTCTACCTCGGCTTAGAAAGAATTCACCAACTTCTAGAAAAACTAGACAACCCCCACCAACAAGTACCCATTATCCACGTCGCCGGCACAAACGGCAAAGGTTCAGTCTGCGCCTACCTATCATCCGTACTCACAGAAGCGGGCTATCGAGTTGGACGCTACACATCCCCGCATTTAATCGATTCGACAGAAAGAATTTGCATCAACCAAAAACCAATTTCCAGAAGAGAACTACAACAATACCTCAAACGAGTAATCGCCACTACTAAAAACGTTACGGAAATCCCAACGAAATTTGAAAAATTTACCGCCGCAGCTTGGCTGTATTTCGCCGAACAAAAAACAGACATCGCAGTCATAGAAACTGGCTTAGGAGGAAGATTAGACGCGACTAACGTTTGCGAAACACCTCTCGCTAGCGTCATCACTTCTATCAGTCTCGAACACTGGCAAATACTCGGCCCCACCGTCGCCGATATTGCTGGGGAAAAAGCGGGAATTCTTAAAGCAAAATGTCCGGCAGTTATCGGAGAATTGCCAGAATCAGCTAGAATAGTAGTAGAAAAACGCATTCAAGAATTAGACTGTCCGGCAACTTGGGTAAAACCAGCAATAGATTTAGGAGAAGGATTCGCAGAATATCAGTTAAATCAAAATGCGGTTAAAATAAAATATCCATTGCCGCTGCTGGGAAAATTTCAACTCATGAATTCAGCAATTGCGATCGCAACTTTGCAAACTCTCCAAAACCAAGGATGGCAAATTTCCCCAACCGCGATCGAAAACGGTATCGCCAAAACCCAATGGCCCGGGAGACTCCAGCAGACAACTTGGAAAAACCGCAATATATTAATTGACGGCGCGCACAATCCAGCCGCAGCTATCGCCCTGCGTGAATATGTCGATCGCCTGAACAATCACCCGTCACCGATTAACTGGGTAATCGGCATTCTGGCGACTAAAGACTGCGATGATATTTTCAAAGCATTACTCAAAAATGGCGATCGACTTTACCTAGTACCCGTACCCGATCCAAACTCATCATCCCCCGCAGAATTAGCCGCCCTCGCTCAAATTATCTGCCCCGAATTAACTCTCTGTCAAGCCTTCCCCGACTTAACAACAGCTTTAGATGCCGCTGTTACAGGTGACAACCTAACAATCCTTTGCGGTTCGCTTTATCTCGTCGGCTATTTTCTGCAACAACAACAATCCTAAGCTTAAACGCATCCTGCCTTAAGATGAATTGTTCGGGTAAACTGGCAAGAGGTGCTTCATAGACACTGGGTTTCTTGTCGTAATATCATATCCGTTAGCAGCGAATAGGAGAATAGAAATAGCTAATTATACAAACAGACTTCTCCCAGGGGAAGGCGCAGTTGGATGTTACGAAGACCTGCTTAAAGCTGGACGAAGAGGGGATAATCTGACACCACATCACATTCCTTCTAATGGATTCATGGCAGCAAAGGTTCTTGGTTACAGCAGAGAAATGGGTATTGCTATAATGATGGAACACCCTTTGCCCGGTAAAGGTGGTCGTCATCGCCAGACTATCTCTTACGGACAATCTCCGAATCTCAGCTTGTTACCAAGGGAAGCACTAGCTAGAGAAATTAGCGATGCGCGAGCAATTTATCGCCGTCAGGGACTTTACACGCCACAAATTAGGCGCAGCTTACAGCAAGTTATCCAGTCAAATAAGTTAGCTTGGTTGGGCGTTTTTGAAAAGGGAGTAAATAGCTGATGAAGGAAAATAGCTGGATTACCATTTTGGCCGCTAATAAATTAATGCGATCCACGGCAGAAGTAACAGCTTTTGAAAATGCTTTAGCGGAATTTGCGAAGCATCCTGAGAGTGAACATTTACCAGATTTACATCTAATTTTAGACGATCGCTGCCAACAGCCGGAGGTCATGTTTAGCCTAATTCATTTTTTAGAATCTTTTGAAATGGAACAGCAGTTACAAGCATTTATCCGTGTCATCCCACAATTAATTGTTGTTGCCTCTGATTGGACAAGAATACTTCACAGTCGCATTTTGAATGATGAGGTTGCCTGTCCATTGTATAGAAATCTGTTACATTCAGTTAACACTGACAGACCCCATTTTATTCGACAATTGCTGGAAGAAAGTGCTGCCTATCGATTGACTCATCAAGATTCACCGATTGAGCTAGCTGGACAAGTTCATTAGCGTTTATCTCCACCGCTGATGAATATTTGGCAGTGCGATCGCGATGAAGGAAAAGCTCGATAAGTAGAGTGGGCGATTCTCTTCGGGATAGCTTCGCTTCACGCTCTTTTTTCTTTAACCTTGTGTTTCTTCCTCAGTAAAGATAGGAGGCCACAATTCCGAAACGGGCAATTCCCAACCGGGAAAAAGTTCTGCTACTGTTAAGATATCGCCATTTCCTAAAACAATCGGTTCACCAGTAGAACGATAAATAGTCACTGTTTCTTCATCAGGATCGATCAGAATTCCGACGGTCGCACCCAGCTCTATAAACTTCAAAACCTTGGTTTCTATCGGCTTAATGCGATCGCTCTGAGATTTAATCTCAACCACCAAATCGGGGACAAGTTCTCCAAAATAACGCGGACTTTGGCGCAAGCGGGCGGCGCGCACAAAAGAAACATCCGGCGCTTTGACATTCGTATCAGGCATGATGAAACCGCCTGCGGAGTCAAAGACTCTCCCCAAGCGACGGGGATTTATCCAAGCGAAAAGAAAGGCGATGAGACGGCTACTGATTTCACTGGATACGATGTCTGATGGCCCCATAACTGAAAGTCTCCCGTCTTCTAGTTCAATTTTGTAATCTAAACCCGCTTCGGAAAAAAGGGTTTGAACTTGGTTTAAATCTTTGAGTGTCATCGCTGGCATAAGAATTTCCTCCTATTCTGAGCTGAGCTTTGATTTTAACACAAGTCAAATTTATGAATATTTGAGGAATTCAGGCTATATTTCTACAAATCATCAATCAAGCTGAATTGACAAAGGCGATCGCACGGGATAAATAAATTGAGTATTTGAGAGAGGCGAGCGCTCTTGTCAAGGACAATTGCCTCCAAAAATGAATTTCCTACAAAATCGTCAAATACGTTTCAGTTGGACTGATGGGCAAAGCCTTCAAAATTTGTTTTTGCAAGTCTATTTCTAACCCCAATGCTTCTAAAGGTATCACGCCCAAAAGCGCATCTTTACCTCCCGGTAATTCCAAGCACTCGAAGGTTCCTTCGCGATCGAACATCGATATGGTAGCATCTCGAAAAATTCGGGCTTTGCCAATACCCATTGCGGTTGCTACGTCTACTTCTTTCAGGAGTTTCAGTCCCAGTTGGGCGATCGCATCTTGTGGCAGACACAACGTAGTTGCTCCCGTATCTACCAATACATTTTTGAGGGTTATCGAGCGAATTTGGTCTGACGATTTCACCCCCGCCTCTACCAGGATTTGATCGGCTCGATTAACGATTGTCAGAGTGGCGAAAACTTTTCCCATTGCATTGTTGTTTTGAATTTGCATATTTTTCTCCTACTTAAGAGTCGGAGTTATTACTTCCTTTAATTGTAACTTATATGCAGGGGCGAGCGCACGGTATCAATAAACTCTGTTTATGTGGTAAAAATCACCAATATTTTAATAACTTAAAAGCTGAAATATGCGTATATGGTGGCACGGATTTCCATTATTTAATAATACGTCAAGTGGCAGAAAAAAGCAAGGGGCGATCGCAAAAAAAATACCGCCCCAGCTTCAATTAAAAACTACCTTTGATCCCAAGCCTTAGCCGCATCAGCCACAGCTTGGTCTACCGACTTCTCCCCCAACATTGCCGCCTGCAAATTGTCATAAATCGCCTTTTGCAGCTTCTTAACATCCTTGAGAGGCGGAATCAATAGCTCGGCGGAACTCAACCCAGAAGCACTAACAACCCGAGCTCGATCGGCAGCAGCAGCATCAGCGGGAACGTTCTTAAAATAATCGTCCTGCAAAGCCTCAACCGTAGAAGGCAAAACATTAGCAGCCTTTGCAAAAGCCAACTGATTTTGAGAATTAGTCACGTACAAAGCAAACTTGACAGCATCATCAGGGTGCTTGCTGTCGCGGGGCACAACCAAATTCATCACCGCCACAGTTTTCTTGCCGGTTTCCCCGGTAATTTGAGGCGCAGCAGCCGAAACAGCACCAATACTCGGAGCATTCTCAGAAATGGCCTTCAAAAACTGAGGCCCTGAAGCTAACAAAGTAGTTTCCCCAGCTTGATAAAGCTCGATCGCCCTGCGATGTCCCTGCACCAAAACATCCTGCGGCAAAAGTCCGTTCTTGTACAAATCCACCCAATACTGAAAAACAGCTTTCCCCTTATCAGTATTAAAAGCAGCCTTGCCTTTAGCATCCACCAAAGGCACACCCATCTGCACGAAAGATTGCAAAACTTCCGCCGAATCTTCTGGCACAAAAGTCACAAAAAAAGCAAATTTACCAGTCTTTTCCTTCACCTGCTTCGCAACAGTTGCCAACTCGGCATAAGTAGCAGGAGGCTTAGCAATTCCAGCCTTCTTTAACAACTCCGTATTGTAAATTGTCACCCCAGTCGTGAGATACCAAGGAATGCCAAAAGTCTTGCCGTCGAGTACACTAGCTTTCCAGATATTTGGGAGATAGAGCGATCGAACTTGCTGCGACACCCGAGAATCCAAATCCAGCCAAGCATTGCGTCCCGCCAACAGCGAAGCAAAATCGGGATTTAGGTTCACCACATCCGGCGCAGTTTTCGCCGAAACCGCCCCCAAAATCTTGCTTTCCATCGCCGACCAAGGAACGTCCACCCAACGCACCTTCACCCCCGGATTTTCCGCTTCAAAACCGGCGATCGTCTTGTTGAAATACTCAGTAAACTGAGGTTGAAGCTGCATAGTCCAGAACTCGATTTCCTGCGTATTATTTGCCTGGGAATTAACAGCCGGCTTGCCGCAACTCACCACCGCAGCCAGCAGCAGCCCCACCAGTCCAAAAACAGCAAACAGTTGCCAAGATTTACGTTTCATAGAATAAAATTTGAGAGTTATGGGAACCGTTAGACAAAAAAGCGTGAAGCGAAGCTATCCAGAAGGGAATCGCCCGAATCAAGCGCGATCGAGTTCGAGAGAGAGTTTTGTAGCCGGGCCCCCGATCGAGAGAGTCGGTTTTTGTGCAAAATCGGCAGGTTTTCGGTCGATCGAGCTGGAATTTGTTGACATTCGCAGCAGAATAGCTATTGTCAAGTAAATTGGATAGCATAAAATCGGAACTAGCTATCGCGCAACACACACGGATCTGCGCAGCTACGGCGGGATACCGAGATTACAGCACTCTTGCGGCAGTTGGAAACCAACCCTCCAACACCGGGCGCGCTGAATCAGGCTGGCCAACTACAAAAGAAAAAAATAGCAATTACCGGCGACCCAATCACATGGTTAACTTTTTCAAAGGTCTACTTTCCCAACGCCAGCCAGGAATCGGGATCGAAATAGCCCCAGACCGCATCAACATCATTCAGCTCGAAAAGAAAGCTCAGGCATTAAAATTAGGCATCCTAGCCTCAATAGAAGTTCCAGAAGACATCGTACAAGAAGGACAAATAGTCGATCCGCCGGGAATGGCAGAACTAATACGTACCGTCCTCGCCGAAAACAAAATCAAAGCCAAGCGAGTAGCCACAGCCATTCCCGGCCGCGAAGCCGTCATCCGCCTCATCCCAGTTCCTGCAGAACTCAACGAAGAAGAACTGCGGGATTACATGAACGCAGAAGCAGGGCTGTACTTGCCGTTTCCCAGAGAAGACGCCGACGTAGACTATCAAAAAATCGGCCTATTTGTAGATGACGACGGCGTAGAAAAAGTGCAAGTCGTGTTAGTAGCAACCCGCAGAGAAGTTACCGACACATACATCGAAACATTCAAAGAAGCCGGACTGATTATAGACGTGCTAGAAGTGACCAGCTTTGCCCTGATCCGCACCCTCAAAGAACAACTGCAACAATTTTCCTCCCAAGAAGCCGCCGTCCTGACCGACATAGAATTTGACAGTACCGAGTTAGCTATAGTAGTGGACGGCATACCTCAGTTCAACCGTACCATCCCGATCGGCACCTACCAAATCCAGACCGCCCTCAACCAAGCCATGAACCTGCCGCCAACCAGAGACACCAGCGAACTGCAAGGCATGACTCTGCCAGTCACAGATACAATGGGCGCGTCTGGAGATGCCAATCCCGGCACAAATGCGATGATTAAAGTATTGGGAGAACTAGCAGACGAACTGCGCCGCTCAGTAGACTTTTACCTCAACCAGAGCGAAGAACTCGAAGTAGCGCAACTGCTGCTAGCGGGTCCTGGAGCTGCGATCGGCAAACTAGACGAATTTTTCATGCAAAGATTAAGCTTGCCGGCATCTCAAGTCGATCCCATCGAAACCCTAGGACTCGAAATCAGCGAAGAAATTACCCCTGAACAGCGAGCAGGTTTAGGAGTTGCCCTAGGTTTAGGACTGAGGGAGGTTATGTGACCTAACAGTTTTAGATCGGAGAAAAACCGATTTGAGAATTTTAGGTAAAAACCCCTGCCCAAAGAAGAAGGCAAAAAGCAGAAGGTAGAATATTGGAGGTAGAAGGTAGAAGGTAAAAGGTAGAATATATCTGAGGTAGAAGCAGCCCCTTCCTTCAGTAGAAGGCAGAAAGTTGTTTCTTTCTTCCCTAAATAAATCCTTCACTTGTACCAGCAATCTTGGGTTCTGTCAAAAATCTAAAATTTCAAATTTAAATCTATAGCAACAGCCAAGACAGTTAGGACCTTCTTAATTGCTGAAACATAAGCGGTCGATTCCTTCTGACTTTTTCCTTGTGTCTTCTACCTTCTACCTTGTGCCTTCTACCTTCTACCTGGTGCCTTCTGCCTTCTTCCTTCTGCTATAAAATCGAGTGAAGCCATGTACAGCCTAGATATTAATTTTCTCAACGACCGCCCAGACTACAAACCTGTCGCAGCAGCCAAAAGCTCAGCTAAAAAAAGTTCCGGTGGAGCCAAAGACCAACTGCCCCTAATTGGGGCGCTGCTGTTTGCCTTCGGCCTCAACGCCGCAGTCATGGGCGCCTGGTGGTGGGCGACTAACGACAATACCAACTTGGCCGCACAACAAGCAGCCATCGACGAAGAACTGGCAAAGTTAAACACTCAAGCCAACACCATCAAAGCCATCAACGCCGAAACCGACCAAGTTACCGCCGAATACAAAGCATTAGCCGGAGTATTCGACCAAATTAAACCTTGGTCGGCGATGCTGCAAGACCTGAGTGCTCGCACTCCGGCGGGAGTGCAAATTGCCAAAATCGAGCAAATCGACCCCAGTCCGTCCCCCGTTGCAGCAGCACCCCCTCCCCCCGCAGCAACTCCCGCTGCCTCCCCGGGGGCGAGTCCGTCTCCAGCCAGCCCCACCCCGGCTGCTGCTCCCGCCCCCGTCGTTCCGCCGCAGCAGGCAGCAAAAGTACAAATTTCAGGGATAGCCAGTACCTTTGCTCAAGTTAACGACTTTATGTTGCTAGTCCAGCGCTCTCCTTTCTTCCTCAACACCGATACCAGACTGGTAGCGGCCACATTAAAAAACAACCCCACACAATTACAAGTGCGCAACCAAAACGCAGCAGCACCAGCAGAACTTCCCAAACTGCGGCCGGTGGTGGAATATAAAATTGAAACCACGCTCAGCCCGACGGGCGCCTCCGAGTTGCTCCCCGAGCTGCGGAGCAAGCAAGCAGACGGGCTAGCAATACGGATAGAAACACTTCAAGAAAAAGGAGTGCTAGAACCACAAAAACCAGAGGTGAAAAAACAATGACATTAGCAAATGAGTATGGTCCTAGCGGACAAGCAGAAGATACAGGGGCTAAGGAAATATTCGGGATTAAGCTGACGCCCCAAGTCCAAGCAATCGGCGTCGCGGTTCTAGGTCTCGGAATTGCCGGCTACCTGGGCTACCAGTTCGTACTGCCCGAATTCCAAAAAAGTGGCGAATTCAAGCAAAAACTTAGCGAAAGCAAGCAAACGCAACAGCAATTGCAAACTCTAATTCAAAAAAAGGCAGAAGCAGAAGCAAAGCAAGAAGAAGCAAAACAGCGCCGGGCCAACGTGACGGCAATGTTTGCCAGCGACGCCAGCGCCAACACGCTTTTGCTGGACATGACCCAACTGGTTAATAGAATCAACGCCGGCGTGCAAGGAGATGACCTCAAGGCTAAAATTACCAAATTTGAGCCGGATATCCCGCCAGCAGCAGCAACGGCCGCGCCGGGAGCTCCAGACCCAGATATTCTGGCCGATAGCTCCTTCGGGCCGTCCCTGGCTGGCAAGCTCAGACGCAAAAAATTTAAGGTAGAGTTTGAAGGCACTTTCGCTCAAACCCGCAATTTTATGCGTAACTTGGAGTTGATGCAGTCGCTGTTGGTAGTTAGGAATTTGAAATCTGAATTGCTAGCATCAAATCAGGCAATTGAAGTTGACTTTTTGAAAGGGAAAATAGTTCCTGTGGAGCAGCCGCCAACTAAAATTAAAACTGCTTTTGACTTGCACGCGCTGCTACCGTTAAAGCAAGAAGAAAAAGCGCCAATTCCGGCTCCGAGTCCTGTTGCTAAGTAGCGGTAGTTTGGCGGATATTAGCTATTATTCCCAAGTCGCTATTTCACAAAAATGGAGAATGCAGAAGGTAGAACTTTGAAGATTGAAGGTAGAAGTCAAAAAATTAGGAATGCCATCAAATATTTTTTTATATGGCACTCAAAAATTCGGTCTTAGACCGAATTTCTTCTAATATCAGTTCAAAAAATAATGAAACTGTAGGATAGCTTCTAACCCTTATGTCATCAGTTATTCCTAATCGAAAATCGAAAATCGAAAAGGGCATAACTTCTCCTTTCAAAAAGGATCGAATCGAGAATCTTTCAGTCAGTTTAGCAGCTAGCGACAAAAGACTGCGAACAACAAATAACAAAGTGTAGTTGAGGAGAGAACGTGAAACAGTATCTACGGTTAAGTGGAGGACTCTTATGCAGCGTTGCAGGAGTTACGATCGCCCAAGCCCCCGTCTTGGCAGTGCCGACTCAAGTCACAGGAGTGCAAGTAAGTCAAGGCAATAATGGGGTAAATATTGTCCTAGCTACGGAAAAGGGCGATCGCCCGCAAGTTTTCGCCATCAATAACGGCAATACTTACCAAGCCACAATTATCAACACCCAGCTCCGCTTGCCACAAGGCAACAGCTTCCGTCAAGATAACCCCGCTCCGGGAATTTCTTCAGTAGAAATCAGCCAGGTAGAGGCTAACAGTATCCGCGTGGTGGTGGCGGGCACCAACGGAGTTCCCAACGGACAAATTGTTCCGGGACAAGGCCAAAGCATCGTCCTCAGCGTTGCCGGACAGGGCGGGACTGCACAGTCTGCCCAAACAGCACCTCCGCCGCCTCCGGGACTGCCGCTGAGCCAAACAGCTCCCCGGCCTGCTCCCCAAATTCGCACGTCGCAAAACCCAGGCGTGCTGCTGCCAAATCCTGAAGTTACTGTTACCAGGAACGATCGCCCGCCCCTCCCCAGCGAGATTCAATCTCAGACAAATCAGGCGCCGCCTTTCCAACCGCGGGCAGTTGCTCCCCCCTTGGGAGATATCGCGGTGTCTAACATCGCCCCCGCCGCGGGAAATATTGAACTGAGTTCGGGAGAACGTATCCCCCGCTTGGTGTTGCGGGATGCCCCAGTCCGGGACGTTTTGGCTTTGCTGGCCCGCGCTGCGGGCTTGAACATCGCTTTTACAGGCGGCGGGGCCCCCGGTCAATCCGGCCAACCCGCGGCCGCACCGGGAGCGACAGGCTCCGATGAAGGGCCGAAGATTTCCTTGGACATCGAAAATGAGTCGGTGCAAGATGTTTTCAACTACGTGCTGCGGATTAGCGGACTGCAAGCTAACCGCGTCGGGCGGACGATTTTTGTGGGCACGAGTTTGCCGATCGACTCGCGCAATATTATCATTCGGACTTTGCGGCTCAATCAAGTTCGGTCTACGGATGCAGCTAACTTTTTGAGCGCTCAAGGCGCGGAAACTCAACTGCCTATTACTCGGGTGACTATTCAAACCGTGGGCCAGGGAAATGCGGCACGGGATGTGGAAATTAGGGAACCGGACATTAAGGCGATCGGCGCTAGGGAAGGCACGGGGCCGCTTTTGCTGAGGGGACTGTCGGTGCTGGCGGATTCTCGGCTCAATTCCATCACTTTGGTGGGCGACCCGCGCAAAGTTGACATGGCTGTGGCTTTCTTGACACAGCTAGATTTACGCCGCCGTCAAGTGGCTGTCAACGTCAAGGTGATAGATATCAACTTGTCGGGAATTAACACCACCAACAGCAGTTTCTCTTTCGGAATTAATGACAGTTTCTTTGTCAATGACAATGGGGCGGCAAGTCTCAATTTTGGCGGCATCAACCCGCCCAGCGGGACTGCCCTTACGGGGATCAACGCTCGACCGATCGTCGGCAACCCAGTAACCGGGGAGCCTTTTTACGATCCGAACGGCAGGCTACTTAACGTGCCGCTGACAGCACCGGGCGGCGGGTTGTTCGTGCAGCCGACAGCGCCGATTACTGATGACCCTAGGCGAGTTGGGATTACCGATTACGAGCCGTTTGAGAGAGACTTAACCACTGGAGCGCTAAGCTCTGTGGGAAGTGCGACTTTCAGCCTGTTCCCGCTGTTCCAATATCCCAGGAGGTTCCTGTCGGCCTTGCGGGCAACTATTCAGAGCCAGAATGCCAAAATCCTGACCGATCCGACTCTGGTGGTTCAAGAAGGAGAAACGGCGAATGTGAATATTACTGATGAGGTGATCACTAACATCACGTCCCAAACCCAGACTACCGGAAATACAAGTACCACCACGGTGACGGCCGTCAAAGACAGGGCTGGTTTGCAGTTGGGGGTGGCGATCGACCGGGTTGACGACAACGGCTTTGTGTCTCTGCGGGTGAACCCGATTATCAGGACACCGGGCGCCACTCAAGACCTGGCAACGGGCGCGAACACCAATACTATCAGGCTGCTGGGCGAGCGCTCGTTGCAATCGGGGTTAATTCGCCTGCGGGACGGTCAGACTTTGATTGTTTCGGGGATTATCCGCGACGAAGAACGGATTACAGCGAACAAGATTCCGATTTTGGGAGATTTGCCGATTATCGGTTCGCTGTTCAGGAGCACCAATAAGGCCAACCAGCGGGCGGAGTTGATTGTATTGCTGACTCCGCAGATTTTGGATGATAGCGATCGATCGAACTTTGGTTACCAAAACAACATCAGTCCCGACGCCCGCCAACTGTTGCAGCGAAGTCAGCCCGTCCAACCGAGACAGTAGGAACGATGGAAGAAGGCATTGGTGTCAACTTAAGGCTCTTTCCCTCAGTCCGGCAGTCCGAAAGGGGTTGAAACCCCTGCCTCAAAGCTAAAGTCCTCTAAAAGAGGACTAAAGAACTCATTAGTCCTCTGCCAGAGAACTATAAATGACTCTTTCAGTCGTCTGAAGACGACTTCAGCTATGAGACAGGGACTGAAGTCCCTGGCGGGTTTCGGGAGAATGAAACAGCCCTGCCCCACGGCGGGAAGGAAAGAGCAGGAAATGAAGAAGGAAGAAGGAAAAAAATTTTCCTTTAGCCCTTGACAAATGACATTTTATTCTTTCTCTTTTTCATTTTTTTCGGCTCTCACATCCACCGAGGCGAGAAATCTTCTCTCCAAAGTGGTATTTTTTTATCTAATTTTGGGTATTAATTCTAAAAAGTTGCCAAGTTCCATATAAATTAAAGGTTCCACCGATCCATAACGGTCGGCAAGACTTTAGAATAATGCAGTGAAAATTAGATGCTGTGGGGTTTTCAGCAATTAGAAACAAAAATTCCTTTTCTGACCAATTACCCTAGGGTAATTGGTATTCAGCAGGAGTTTTGAATTGGGGAAGCGGACAGGAGCCGTAGGGAACAACCCAAACCTCCCAAGCCACACCCCCATGCAGTTGATAACTCACAGCTAATAGTTGAACTCTGTTTGACGTATTTTGCAAACCCTGAAGGAGTGCGCAATGAACAAAGGTGAATTGGTTGATGTAGTGGCGGAAAAGGCTAGTGTCACTAAAAAACAGGCAGATGCTGTTTTGAGTGCAGCCTTGGAAGCAATCATGGAAGCTGTCTCGGACGGCGACAAGGTGACGCTGGTCGGTTTTGGCTCGTTTGAGTCGCGGGAACGCAAAGCCCGCGAGGGTCGCAATCCCAAAACTGGCGACAAGATGGAAATCCCAGCAACCCGAGTTCCTGCATTTTCTGCAGGGAAGTTGTTTAAGGACAGAGTTGCACCGCCGAAAAACGCGGAATAACTGGCGAACTGAGTCTTGATTAGACCTGTACACGGTGGGAATTTAGCTTGGGCAGCCGCACTGGCAGGCTGCCCTCCCTCTGCTATTCTCGATTTTTCTGCGAGTATCAGTCCTTTGGGCCCTCCTGAGTCGGCCCTAGATGCGATTCAAGCACACTTGAGCAGTCTGACGGCTTACCCAGATCCGGATTATGGAGAGCTCAGGACTGCTTTGGGTGAGGCATTGAATGTTGACCCGGATTGGATTTTGCCGGGGAATGGTTCGGCGGAATTGTTGACTTGGGCGGCTTGGGATTTGTCGAAGCTGGAGGCGACTTATTTGGTGACTCCGGCTTTTGGCGATTACTGGCGGGCTCTTTCGGCTTTCGGGGCGAAGGTGCTCAAATGTCCTTTGGATCTCCAATTGTTGGACGCGGAGCCTGTTCGCCGGTTAGTAACGGATGATTTGTCGGTTTCTAACCGTTCCCTTGTCTCCCCTTCTTTCCGTCTCCCGGTTCCTCTTGCTCTCGATGCCGATCGAGGTTTACTCCTGAACAACCCGCACAATCCTACGGGTTTGCTGTTTGGTAGGGAGGCGATTTTGCCTTATGTGAAGCAGTTAGGTATGGTGGTGGTAGATGAGGCCTTTATGGACTTTCTACCGCCTTCTGAGCAGGAAACTTTGATCGATGCTGTTGAGGAGTTTCCGAATTTGGTGATTTTACGATCGCTCACTAAATTCTATTCTCTGCCGGGACTGCGGTTGGGCTGTGCGATCGCCCATCCCGATATTCTCGGGCGCTGGCAGTTACTGCGCGATCCTTGGCCTGTGAATGCTTTGGCTGCTGCTGCTGCTGCTGCTGTGGTGCGAGATACTGTTTTTGAGCGGCAAACTTGGGATTGGCTGCCTGTGGCTCGCCGAGAGCTATTTGAGGGTTTGGCTAATTTACCGGGTTTGCAGCCTTTTGCAGGGGCGGCTAATTTCTTGTTGGTTGAGTCGTCGATGTCGGTTTCTTTGATTCAAAAAAGTCTGTTGGAACGACACCAGATTTTGATTCGGGATTGTTTGAGTTTTCCTGAGTTGGGCGATCGGTTTTTTCGGGTGGCCGTGCGTTCAAGGGCGGACAATCTGCGACTAATTGCTGGACTTGCCGAAGTTATTCGTTAGCTGACTGTTGACTGTTGACTGTTGTCAGTTGTCAGTTGTCAGTTGACTCTTTACAATAAATAAATAAATAAATAACTCATAAATTAATAACAAATAACTCATAAATCAATAACAAATAGCTAACAAATAACTAACAACTGACTTCTTTATTTATGCTTGACTATGATTTAGTGATTATTGGTGGAACTCCGGCCGGACGTTATGCTGCTTTGACTGCAACTAATTTCCCGGCTCGCGTTGCTTTGGTGGAACCGCTAAGTAATTCGCAAGATTTGCCGACTGAGGGGAAAGAGTCGATCGACCTTGGTTTGAGATACAGCCAAACTTTGAGGGAGGCTGCTCGTTTTACCCAGCAGATAAGCCGCCAGCAGTTAGGGGTTCGCTGGGAAGTGGCTAATTCCTCCCTGCCGAGCGAATTGCGGTTTGACGGGGTTCTAAAATGGGCAGAGGGTGTTGTTTCTAACTTGTCAGAAATTGATTCTCTCGGCGTTTTAGCTGCTCGCGGAGTCGATGTTATTTTTGGCAGCGGCGAGTTTGTTGCGAAACCGGATTTGGCTTTTGTTGTCGGCGGGCGTTCATTGCGATCGCTCTGTTATTTGCTAGCTTGTCCAACTCTGCCGGCGATTCCCAATATTGAAGGACTTTCGTCTGCTGGCTGTTTTACTTCGGAAACTGTCGGGGAATTAGCAAAACTTCCACAGTTGCCTAAAAGTTTGGCTGTAATCGGCGCAGATCCCAGCGGTGTCGAAGTGGCTCAGACTTTTGCTAGGCTGGGGGTTGCTGTCACTTTGGTGGTGAAAAGTTCGCACATTTTGGCTAAAGAAGACCGGGAGGCTGCTGGTTTGGTGCAAGCTGGAATGGAAGCTGAAGGAGTGCGGATTCTGACTGCTACTGAGGTGACTCAAGCTAGGGTGATTGAGGGTAAAAAGTGGATTCAAGCTGGGCCAAGGGCGATCGAAGCTGAGGAGATTTTTCTGGCCGCCGGTAGAGGGCACAATTTTTCATCGTTAAATCTCGAAGCGGCTAAGGTTAAATTCAGCGCTCGGGGGGTGATTTTAAATGAAAAGCTGCAAACAACTAATCGCCGCATTTATGCGATCGGCGATGTTGCTGGGGGTTATCCGTTCCCTCACATCGCTAATTACGAAGCTGCGGTTGCTGTGAAAAATGCTTTGTTTTTGCCGCTGTTTCAAATAGATTATCGCGGGATTCCTTGGGCGATTTTTTCCGATCCGCAGTTGGCGAGGGTTGGGTTGACTGAAGCGCAAGCAAGGCGCCGTTTTGGAAACGATCTCATTGTTTGTCGGGAATATTTCAAGAATGTTGAAAGAGCTCAAATGTCCGGGGATACAACGGGTTTTTGTAAGATTGTCGGGCGTCGCAACGGGGAGATTTTGGGAGCAAGTATTGTGGGGCCGCAAGCTGCTGAGTTGATTCACGCGATCGCTTTGGCTGTGCGTCACGGGATGAAGGTTGAGGCGATCGCCCAACTTCCTTATATATGGTCGAGTTTTTCGGCAATTAACGGTCAAACTGCTGCTCTTTGGGAGTCGCAGCGCTTGGGTAGCAATACTTTTTCGCGCAATTTATGGGAGAATCTGTTTCACTGGCGCAGGTATTGGAATAAGTAAAGAAATCCAATGTTTGTAGTAGAAATTTGTGAAATGGCTATGATTCCCCCCGAGTTAAAAAGTAACTTGCTAATAAGCTCGCTCAGCATTTAAATTGTGTGTCAACAAATAATCAAACCATGAGTGGCTCATTGCTCCGACGCCAGAAATATGCAATTTAAATGTACAACAACTTAACTAATAACCCATCGCTACTCACTGATAACTAATGATTGCTGACTAATTATTGCTGGCGAGAGTGCAATGCTGGATTTGACGATCGCCGGTATAATGCGATCGCACGCCATTCTCGCCCCAGAAAGGTTTCTTGCGACTGGCCTCACTTGCAGCGCTGCTAAACCACCGATCACAAATAATTCGCATCCGAGCCAACGCAGGTGTTTGTCTAAGACTGGCAAACCTTTAACTATTTCAATGGGATGCGTTTCTAGCATTTCTTTGAACATTGGTTCGGCTGTAATGTCTAATTTGGTGTCGGTTGCTAGCCAAATTCGATCGACAAATAACGTCTCCTCACCGCTGCAATCAACAGTCCATCTGCTATTTTCCCACCGAACGCCAACAACTTCGCACTGTTCGTGAAATGTCAGCTTTCCGCTATGGGAGAGCCTCCGCAACTGTGTCATAATTTCAGGTGTCATCGAGCAGCCGTTGCGAGCTTGTTGAATGGTTTCCCAAGGCGAATGGCAATCTGGTTCGGCGGCGAATCCTTTGAGGTATTTTGGCCCCAACCAACCGGGTTCGGCATCAAATAGTTTTTATTTGAAATAGCGCCTCGTCATTAACAGGACTTTGGCTCCTCTAGCAATTGCTCCTACTGCTAAATGTCCGCTGGTTAGTCCGCCGCCGACAATTAATATTTGTTCTCCTTGCAATTGCAAATTTCGCAAATCTATTTGATGGGAGTGGCGAATTATTTCGGCGGGATGCTGTGTTTGAATTTGATTTTCCCACGCTGGTAAATGCGGTTTTCCACTTCCGGCGGCGACAATTACTCGGCGGGCGATCGCACTTTTTCCGTCTTCAAACCATAGGCGAAAACGGCCGGATTTCGGCTGAATGCGGGTTACTTTTGCTTTGATAATTCGATCGCCCAATTGCCACCGTTTAATTGTGTCGCCGCAAAATTCCTCAAATAACCGACTTCCGGGCAAATCGTAGGGGGGGAACAATTCGGAGGAGTGATTTTCGGCAAACCTCCGCAATTCGTAAGGGTTGGGATCTGGGTGCTGCACTGCGGGCGATCGCAAGTGCTCAATTTCTAAAGCTGCAAATTGCCTCCGCCACTGAGTCAGCCATTCGCCGCTCGGATCGAATGCTAAAATTAGATCCCGCAGGCTATTGCTTTTTTTTTAATATGTGTGATATTTAACTCAGGGCGTGGAATCCGGCGCTGATTAAAGCTCAATGAATTTGCGACTTGGCTACTGAGTCCGCTTGCATGGAGAATGGCAATTTGCGAATAATAAAAATTCTCATCATAGGTTGAGCGAGGATCGAGTTTACGCCTTTCGAGAGCAAGCAGGATTTCTGTTCCACAGAAAGAGTGCTAACTAAATAAAAAATTAGCCGGACATCACCGGACAATATGCTATAATAGGACAAGAGTTGAGGAAAAAGCTATTGTCAGGTACGTCCCACCCAAAGAAGCGTCGTCCATCCTTGGAGTCAACGAAAG